>CAYGHB010000091.1:0-6896 GCA_964349375.1 uncultured Syntrophomonadaceae bacterium
ATAAAAAGTCCGACGAATGCGTTTTTTAACGCATTTGTCGGACTGCATGCTAACTGATATTCCTACCCTTTAAATGCCGTCCGGCGGATATTCACTTGTTAGAGCTCCCGCTCCAGCACAAAGATAAAAATCCGCTCACCTGTTTTTGTGCTGATGTCCGTATGCAAACTTATTACTCTTAAGCCTGTACTCTGAAATATAATTTGTTCTAACTGCGGACGTCCCTGCTCAACCAATTGCTGTCGCAACTTCTTAATCAAGGCCATCCCGTCGACTGACTGCGCCAGGTGATATTCTGCCTGAGATAGAACACCCTTTAACATGACGATAACCATATTGCGCAACAAATCTGTTTTAGCTTCGGTAGGGCCTCTGCCCAGGTATTCCTGCTCCCACCAGACAAGCGCTTTTGTAATTTCGTCTTCCATTTGTCCTTTGGGTATAACTATCGCCTTCTTTCGCCAGTAAATATTACGATATCCAGGAATCAAATACAAATATTTTTATCCTGTAAAGTTTGATCAGGATATACCAGGACTATACAGACTTTGTAGTTCTTTGCAAATAGTCCTGTGCCTCAGGGGTGATGAACTCTTCGAAAGAGTAATATCCGGCTTCTGCATCCTTGGCGACTTTTACAGTTTGATCAGGGGGAAATTTTAGGTTTGTGGGGCAGGGAGTATAGATCTGCACATAAGTGGGTCCTACCTCACGGGCTACCAGTATCGCTTTTTTTACGGCTTCCCCTATTTTCCTGGGACTTGCCACAGTGACCCTGGCCCCGTAAACGCATCCTGAAATACGTGCAAGATCAAAGACAGGAATTTTGGGAAATTTTTTACCTTCAGGAGCCATGTTTAAGACTTGCCCCTCTTGGGTCATGCCGCTTTCCTGACCACCGGTGTTGCCATAGACTTCGTTATCCACCATGATGGTTGTGATCTTCTCTCGTCTCAGCCAGGAGTGAAGCGTCATATCCAGACCAATATCCGCAATGCCGCCGTCTCCTACCAGCACCACAACATCTTTGTGCCTGTCAGGATAGCGAATTTTCAGCATCCTTTTTAAGCCGGAGGCAACTGCGTTTTGATTGCCAAAGGCGGTGTTTGAGTAATTCAGGGCTGTTTGGGCAAGGCCGAAAAATGAGCATCCGGGCGTTCCAATCATCAGTGTATCCGCTGGCGCAGGCAAAGAAGCCGCAACCAACCGCACACCCAGAGCAACGCCGCAACCGGGGCAATGAGGATGTTCTTCAATAATTTCTTTGAACGTGCCAAGGTCTGAGATCCCTTTTTCTTCATAATACGGCCCGTTTTCCACCAGTTCCTGATACTCGTTGGGCAGCAAATCAGCAAATTCAGCTGTTGGTTTTAATATCCTCAGAGACATACGTGTCCTCCTTTAAAAAGCTTAACTCTGGCGCTTAAGCGCATTGTGTATTTCAGAGATAATCAATTCCTTGGGCATTGTCATGCCGCCAAAAACCCGGGGGCCTGCCACCACTCTGTTGTTCTCGTTCAACGTAGCTTTAATTTCCCTAGCAAGCCAGCCGCCTGCATTAAATTCCGGCACCACAATCAGCTCTGCATTCTTGGTAGCTTCTAGCAGTTCGTTTACCGGGAAAGGCCGGATTGACTTAATCTTGATTAAACCAACATCTAGGTCAGCGGCTAGTAAGTCTTTGAGAGCTTCCCGGCCCTGTGAAACGGCAGTGCCGGAAGCGGCGATGAATATTTTTGCGTCGGGGTTTTCAACTTCCAGCAGACCGCCTAGGTATTGATTAAGGTGTTTACGTGCTCTTTCTGCGGCGGCCAGCACTTCCTGGTGCCAGCTGGCATTGGCCGCGTAGCTGATAAAGTTGCTTTTATTCAAAAGGGGGTCACGGGTGATCCGCATGGGTGGTGTTTCCATGTCAAAGACAGGTACGGGTGAATTTTCAGGATCATAGGGAAGAAGTTTGAGCTCCTCCGACGGCAACATCACTGTATCCCTAGTATGGGTGACAAAAAAGCCATCAACAAAAACGCCCACCGGCAGGTGTACATCGGGCTTTTCGGCTATAACATAGGCTTTTAGGAGCATGTCAAAAAAGTCCTGCCCATTTTCGGCGTGAAGCATGATCATGCCTGTATCAAGCAGCATACTCATTTCTATATTTTCCGGCTGAATAGAGGGGGGCAGGGACACGCCCCTACATATAAAAGCACAGACAATCGGTTGCCGGGAGCCGGCCCAGACCGGGAACATTTCCATCGCCCGCAATGTGCCCGGGCCGCTTGTAGCAGTAAAGACACGCCCTCCGCCAAGAGAAGCGCCATGAATGGCTGCCATTACGGCAAACTCATTTTCCGCCCTGTAGTAGTCTATGATATAGCCTTTGGCATACAAATCGCCAATCAGATGCATACTTTCACTCTGCGGCGTAATCGGATACGCAATGGCCATATCCACATTCGCCCTTTTAATCGCTTCCATCACCGCCTCGCTGCCGGTAATAAACGCTGGGGACCTCTCTGATTCAAACAATAACTGGCTGGCTTCTATGGGACGTTGCACCTTGTCCATTGCTAAATCCCTTCTTTCTAGCTAACTGTCAATGCTTCCTGCGGGCAGACTACCACACAAAGTCCACAGCCCTTACAGCGAGACTGGTTAACTGCAACTTTTTTTACTTTGTCTATTGAAATAACGTTGGGGTCGGGGCAGGTAAAGATACATAGCTTACAACCGCTGCATTTTTCTTCATCAACCCTAGCAGCAACATACATAGACGGTTCCTCCTTTAAATGACGAACTCCTTAACAGCCGAACCGGCCGCTTCCATCACTTCCATGTTTTGTTCAATTAACTGGCTGATCTTCGCATACTTCCCTTTTAGCGCGTCATCAAGGGCAGCTGTTGTACCGGAAGCGACAAAGGTGCCGCCGCCAAACCTCTCCGTCAAAGCCTCTTTCATTGATTTAGACGACACCAGCGGATTAACTCCCAGCAGCGCTCCCAGCATAGCCATGTTGGAGGCCAGTTCTGTCCCGCCCACATCCAGCGCAACTTGGGTAGCAGAAAAATAAAAAAGTTTGGCATTTAAACTGGCAAGCTTTACCATCTCATCATCACCAAGTTCGGGGGCTACATCGGAATTGGCAAGAATAATGCCATTTTCCTGCAGTCCTGCAAAGAATGGCATGGTGTAACATTTACCCATGGTAATCACATGCGGGTGAAAGATCATGATGATGTTGGGGAAGAGAACTTCTCCACGCTCATAAATGGGTTGTGTATCAATGCGAACATAACTTTCGGCGGGCGCCAGTCTTTTTTCTGCGCCAAAGAAGGGGTTTACCGTACTGACAAGACCATCCTTAGTGGCAGCACTGCCCAGAATATGTGCGGCGGTCACAACTCCCTGCCCACCAAGGCCAGACATACGAATACTTGTTTTTTTACTCATCCTTTTTCCCCTCCTCAAGCCTAGCTAAATATTCCTGTGCTGCTGTGGTGATATATTCTTTGCTTTTAAAGATGCCTTCCTTTTCCCTTTGCTTGATTCTGACCATCAGCTCCTGCGGCTTAAACTTGTAGTTGGTAGGGCAGGGCGAAAAAATTTGCACGTAAGAAGGGCCAACTTCCCGGGCCGTCAGAATCGCCCGTCTGATCATTTTCTCCAGGCGTTTGGGCTGGGCAGGTGATGTTGCAGCCACATACGCACAGCCTGATTCCCGGGCTATTTCAGGCATCGCAATTTTAGGAAACTTCTTACCCTTAGGAGCCATATAAAGCACCGTTCCCTGAGGCGACATTCCGCTTTCCTGGCCGCCTGTGTTGGCATAGGCTTCATTATCAAGCATGATGGTGGTGATATTTTCACACCGAAACCAAGAATGCATGACCATATCAAGGCCAATATCCGCGGTGGCGCCGTCACCGGCGATGACAATCACATCTTTGACTTTATCAGGAAACCTCAGTTTAAGTGCACGTTTCAGCCCCGAGGCCACAGCATTTTGATTGCCAAACAGGGAATGAATGTTATGCAGAGCAACCTGCGGAAACGCCAGCGCGCTGCAGCCGGTGGAGCCCACAATCACGGTATCCTCAGGGTTGGGCAGAGAAGCCAAGATTAGGCGCAGTGACAACGCCAGACCGCAGCCTGCACAAAGGGGATGCTCCTCTAGCAGCTCCTTGTACGTGCCAAGCTGTGAAACCCCCAAGCCCTTGCCATATGGACCAGATTCCACCAGTTCCTTATACTCGTCGGGCATAATGTCTTCAAAAGAGGGAGAAATTCTAAATATATTCTTATTCATTAGCGCACCTCCTGATTTCATCAACAATCAGTTGAGGGGGCATTGTCATTCCACCAAACACTCTTGGGGCTCCCACTATTTTTGTGGTATCATCAACGGCTGCCTTCACTTCACGGCACAGCCAGCCCACACGATTAAATTCCGGGATGATAACTGCTTTGGCTTTGGCGACAAGCCTGCTGATTTGCTCCGTCGGGAACGGACGCAGACTCTTGATTTTAACAAGGCCGACGCTAAGCCCTTCACTCCGGGCCTGTTGGATTGCTTCCCTGCTTTGCGAAACTGCTGTGCCTGAAGCAATGATCAAGATATCGGCATCTTCATTTTCCACTTCAATCAGGCCGCCCAGCAGACTGTCAATATACTTTCTTGCCCTTTCAGCAGCAGCTAGGATTTCCTGCTGCCACGAGGCATGAGCCGCATAACTGATAAAGTTGCTCTTCATGACGAAGGGGTCCCGCATCTGGCGAAAGGGAACAGTTTCCATGTCCATGGCCGGAACAGGAGCACAGTCTGGGCTATAGGCGGGGAGCTTCATGTCCGCCGGGGCAATGTTTACTTTGTCCCGGGTGTGGGTTACAAAAAAACCGTCAGCGAAAACCCCTACAGGAATATGCACTTCAGGCATTTCAGCAATCACGAAAGCCTTTAACACCATGTCATAAAGGTCCTGGCCGTTTTCTGCATGAAGCATTAACATCCCGGTGTCTAGCATAAAAGCCATCTCCAGCGTATCGGGCTGAATTGTCAGAGGAGAGTTAATTCCTCTGGTCAGAAATGCGCAAACAATAGGCAGGCGTGAGCCGGACCAGGTGGGAAACATTTCAAAGGCACGCAGCGTTCCCGGGCCTCCGGTTGCTGTGAAAACCCGCACGCCGGCCATCGCCGCACCTGCCACAGAAGACATCACAGCAAATTCATTCTCACCACGAAAATATTCTTTAATATAGCCCTCGGCAAAAATGTCGCCGACAAGATGCATGCTCTCTGACTGCGGTGTGATGGGATAAGAGATGGCCATATCCACATTTGCGCTTTTAATGGCTTCCCTAATGGCTTCACTGCCTGTAATAAACTGCTCTTCCCGCTCTGCCTCAAAAAAAAGTTGCTCAGGGGTCACTACCTTTTGCTCTATCACTTAAAGCCTACTCCTTTCAGGCGGGCAACAGCCTCTGTCAGACTTGCAAGCTGCGCAAGCCCCACATCCCGCAGTGAAATCATTGCATCCTCATGCCCGGCCTCACCACAAAGAGCAATGGTGTAGCAATCCGTGCCACCACGGATAATTTTCAGAGCGACATTGGCATAGTGACAGTGTACACCGATAAAAATGCAAAAATCGATTTTGTTATGCCAGATTGTTAGGTTCGGATGATTCGGGTTAATTTCTACAGCCGGGTTAATCATGGGGTACTTGGGACGATAGTCGGGCATCGGGATAATACGGGTACCTGCTAAATCAGCCAGCTCTTTTACAGCCTTGGCTTTTTCGGCTACACCCTCTTTCCAGTCCCAGAGAAGAAGCGGACCCGGAAAAAAGAAAGGATTTTTGGCTTCAAGAATTTTTTGGGCAATCTTCTCAATCGCCTCTGCTTCGGGAACAATTGAGCCTTCCACTAAGGCCTGCCCTTTTTCCGGCAGTGTAACACCCATGGAAGCGGCGGCTGGTGGCAAATAACCTTCCGGCCCTACAAGCACCTGGTATTTACTTTCTAACAACTTTCATCCCTCCTGCTTCATAATCTCTGATGGTATAAAAAAAATCCGGCACCAAAAAAGATGGTACCCGGATTTCATTTAACGGTAACGTTACCCTTAAACTGACTTCCGACTAAAATTCTTTATCAATAACAAAGACAAAAATTCGCTCTCCGGTTTTCGTGCTGATGTCGGTATGCAGGCTGATGACATTAGCAGAGGTAACCCGGTTAATGATTGTTTCAAGTTCGGGACGTCCCTGCTCAACTAATTGCTGGCGCAACTTTTTGATTAGTGCCATCCCTTCTTTAGTTTGCGCCAGATGGCGCTCAGCCGGTGACAAGATCCCCTTTAGATTAACGATCACCATATTACGGAGTATATCTGCCTTAGCCTCGGTAGGACCACGTCCCTTAAATTCCTTCTCCCAGTAAACCATGGCCTTTGTTATTTCATCTTCCATTTGACCTTTGAAATAAGTCACAGGACATTCCTCAGTTTCTTATTGTCTATTATACGCTATGAGACTACAGAATTCAAGACTCTAAAGTAATAGAATTATTTCAGCCCAAAATTTAGCCCAGAATTTCAAACTATGGATAGATACTCACATGTTTTACCTGACATGCAAAAAACAGCAGTTACAAAGCTTGATGAATTACTATTAAAAGAGGAAGAAGAAGATTGAGCTCGCACACTATACGCACACTTAGCAGTTATTACAAATCTCGTAGCATCTCAAAAACCCTTTAAATGCTGGTCGGGGCGAAAGGATTCGAACCTTCGACCCCTTGGTCCCAAATAATGTGACATGTAATATAATGTAACATTTTACTTTTAACTGACTTTCCGCACCCTTGCACTTACCAATAACTGTTTTCTTTGTCCCGTTTT
>CAYGHB010000092.1:0-6821 GCA_964349375.1 uncultured Syntrophomonadaceae bacterium
AGAGCCTGCAATAATCTAATAGCAGCAACTGCTTCCGGTCATCCAGGGCCAGTCCAAGAGTCTTGAGTGACTCACTAAGCACTAAATCCGGTTTTACCGCACTATCCATCTTTCGCACCTTCAGCTTTCCAGTTACTTGCCGAGACAAAATTCGCTAAATATCTTATCCAGGAGATCATCGCCCGCTATATCGCCGGTGATTTGTCCTAAAATTGACCAGACGTACTGCAAATTCAAGCTGACGATCTCTACCGGTTCAGAAAGCAGCGCCGCTTCAGCTTGCCGGATCCCAGATAAGGCCTCATTCAGAATCTCTTCCTGACGCACAGTGATCAGGATTGGACTATCACTAATATCTCCGAATTGTTGATCCAACTCATCTGCCACAGTTTGTTCCAGTAAAGAAATCCCTGAGCCTGTGAGAGCAGAAACCAAAACTGCCGCCGCCCCAATATTTTCCTTCACTTCATCCGCTGAAACAATTTGCGGCAAATCACTTTTGTTTATAATTACGATCACTCTCTGTGCTCTGCTGATTGGGGGAAGCTGCTTGATAATGCCCCGATCAAATGGCAAAGATCCATCGATGACCAGTAAAATGAGTTGGACCTCGGCAGCAACCGATAGGGCCCTTTTAATACCTTCCTGCTCAACGGGATCATCTGACCCCTGGATTCCTGCTGTATCAATTAACCGCAGCGGATAGCCTCCGAGCATTAAGAACCCTTCAAGCAGATCGCGGGTGGTGCCCGGAAGCTCATGGACTATTGCCCGCTGCTCTCCTAAGAGTCTGTTTAGCAGCGAAGATTTACCAACATTTGGCTTGCCGATTATTGCGACAGCTACTCCCTCCTGGTATGCTCTGCTCCTGGCAACACCATTTAAGAGCAACTCCAGGTTACTTTTAATTGATAGCAGTTCTTGCTGAGTTTCTTCCTTACCAGGAGATTCGTCCATGAATTCTTCCGGGTAATCAATTTCCGCCTCAATTGGAGCCCTGATAGCAATGATCCTTTTCCTGATATCATTAACTGTTTCAGCCAGCATTCCCTGCAGGGTCCTCAGCGAGGCCTTAGCTGCTTCTTCTGAACGAGCGCGGATCAGGCTAATGACCGCCTCCGCCTGGCTTAGATCGATGCGCCCATTTAAAAAAGCCCTTCTAGTAAATTCACCCGGCTCAGCAAGCCTGATGCCCATGGTTAATATGATCTTCAAAATGCTGCGTAGGTTAATAATTCCGCTGTGGCAATTAATTTCAACCAGATCTTCACGGGTGTAGGTATAAGGGGCAGGCATAAAGGAAACCAATACTTCATCAACGATTTCGCCCTTTAAATCTTTTACTGTTCCATAATAAAGATATCGCGATCTCGGATAATCCGGCTCATTACTTTTTCGGCAATCAAATATTTTTAAGACTGTCTGAAAAGACTCCGATCCGCTTAACCTGACAATGCCAATCCCGCCTTCACCGAGAGGTGTGCTGATTGCTGCAATTGTTTCGTTGCCATATTCATTAGTGTTCATTAGATAATAATCCCATCTTACTAAAGTTTTTTCCGGCAAAATAAAAGCCGCCCCAACTACAACCCTGGGGCGGCCTTAATCTGTCATTTTAGCGCGGAGCGACAATCACTTTTCTGTAAGGCTCCTGCCCCGAGCTATAAGTAGTTACGTCCGCATAATCCTGCAGGGCAAGATGTATAATTCTTCTTTCCTGCGGCGTCATCGGCTCGAGAGCCTGCTCATAACCTCCGTCACTGACTTTTTTAGCGACACTCCTGGCCAATTGCGTTAGCGTCTTTTCCCGCCTGATGCGGTACTGTTCCACATCGATGACCACCATTTTGTTGAGGCCGGGAAACTGGCGCCTCACAATAATATTTAACAGGTACTGCAGATCGCCTAAAGTTCTTCCACGCCTGCCGATCAGAACCCCGACGTCGTTGCCTGCGATATCTGCTTCGAGTTTTTTATCATCTTCATCGATCCACACAGTGCCTCTAATAGACATCATATCCAGGAGCTCAGAAAGATATTCCTTCAAATACTGGGCTGCTGTTCTCACTGGAAGCACTTTTACCCGGGCTTCTTTGTTGCCGATCAGTCCCAATATGCCAGAAGAAGGTTCATCTAAAATTTCAATCCGGGCATTATCTTTCTGGATTCCCAGTTTGGTCAGAGCTTTTTCAACAGCTTCATCTACTGTTTTCCCAGTTGCTTCGTATCCGCTCATTTTTTTCCCTTTCCCTTTTTATCCCGCGGTTTCGCCGCTTTTTCAGTTTTGTCTTTCTTTTCCTCTTTTTTATCCTTCGGCGCATCCTTTTCTTTATTCTCTTTTTCGCCGCTGCTTTCAAGATCTACAGGTTCAGCCTTCGCCGTCACTTTCTCTTTCTCCTTGATGGCATCCAGATGCACAATCAGCTTGTGCTGCCCGATAGAAAAAACATTGTTCATGATCCAATAGATTACCAACCCAACAGGAAAGCTAAAACTGAAAACAGTGATCATGATCGGCATCATATACAGCAACATCTTCTGACTGCTGTCAGTCGACATAGACATTTGCGAATAAAGATAAGTTGTTGCCCCGGCAATCAGCGGAAAGATATAATAGATACTGATATTACTCAGGATATTTTCCATGCTCACATCCGGAACAACCAGCAGGTCGATCAGTTCAGCTTTTTGAAAAAGGTAAGGATTTATTACGCTCATATCCAGGTATAAATCTGCTTCACTCAATAAACGGAAGATCCCGATCAGAATTGGGAACTGAACTATAAGAGGCAAACAGCCGGCCAGGGGATTCATGTTGTTTTCCCGCATGAATTCCGACATCGCCTGATTTTGCTTCTCTTTATCGTCCTTATATTTTTGCTGAATCTTTTTCATTTCAGGCTGCAGTACCTGCATCCTTTTAGCAGACTGAATCTGTTTGTTGTTGAGAGGAAATGTTACCAATTTAACCATTACTGTCATAATAATAATCGCCATTCCAAAGTTTGGGATATACTGGTATATGGCGCTGATAAGAACTCCAAAAAATTGAGCTATTGCATCAATCATACATTTTTCCTCCTATATATACCCTATTCTACAGGGTGGTATCCTCCAGGGTTGAAGGGATGGCAGTGGGAAACTCTTTTCAATCCCATAGCCAGTCCCCTGTAAAGACCGTGTTTGTTCAGGGCATCATAGGTATACTGAGAACAGGATGGATAAAAACGGCAGACTTTAGGTTTAATCGGGGAAATAAAGCGTCGATAAAAGCTAATCAAGACCAGGCAGCTTTTAGTTCCCATTTGCTCCGACTTGCTTACTGCTCCTTTAATAATAGCTGCCCTTTCCGGCACAGGTTAGTCAACTCCCTGACTGCTCCATGATAATGCAGATCTGCTGAAGGCTTGCGGGCGATGAGGATCAAATCATAACCCTTTTTCATTTTGTTTTCCGTGTTAAGCAACGCTTCTTTAAATAAACGCTTAATTCTGTTCCTGATTACGCTGCCACCAACTTTTTTACTGACAGAAAAACCGATTCGATTACTTTCCATTCTGTTTGGGCAGTAATAAAGGACGATATTCTTTGAAACAACCGTCCTGCCATAGCGGTAGACCCGCTTAAACTCCCAGTTTTTTTTAAGCCTCAACAGTGGCATTCTTTATGCGCTTAATCTTTTTCTCATTTTTTTCCTTCTCCTGCTGATAACCTGCCTTCCGGCCTGGCTGCTCATGCGCTTTAAAAAACCGTGTACTCTTTTTCTTTGTCTTTTCTTTGGCTGGTAAGTTCTCTTCATTGGCGACCCCTTTACTAATTGTTCATAATGTAAAAAAATTATACGTAATAAAAATATAAGTGTCAAGAAAACCTTCATAAACAGGGCCTGTTTTTCTTATATTTTACAAATTCTGATCTTTACAGTTATGATCTAGATCTGTTAGTATGTATCTTACGATGCTTATTTATTTTATCTGACGTAGCGCTTATCCACAATTTTTGTTGATAACCTTTCTTTTTGTTAACAACCATTCCTGAGTTAGATTTTTCCTGCGAGGTAATTGATGAACAGTCAGCTTAATGAAATTTGGCAACTTACTCTTGAAGAGTTGAGCAAGGACGTCAACAAGCCGAGTTTTGAAACCTGGTTCAAGCTGACCAGGCCTGTATCAATAGACAATCAGTGCCTTGTAATCGAGGTCCCCAACGATTTTACAAAGGAATGGTTTGAAACCCGCTTTCGTCAGCAAATAGTAAACGCCTTAAAAGAAGTAACCACAGACGACCACCGGGTCAATTTTGTTATCTCCCCAAAATTTCAATCAGAAGAAGATAGTGTCGGCCTTCAGACAACGGCTGCTGTACTTGATTATCCAAAGAATATACCTCCTCTGGAAAACATTGAACATGAACCTTTCCAACGCAGCCATAAAATTATTTCAAATTTTAACCCACGTTATACCTTCAGTACTTTTGTTGTCGGAGTATGCAATCGTCTCTCTCACGCTGCATCTCTGGCCGTTGCAGAAAGTCCGGCTCGGGCTTATAACCCCCTTTTCATCTACGGCGGTGTGGGGCTGGGTAAAACCCACCTTCTCCATGCTATTGGCCAGTATACCCTGATTAATCTAGGTTTTAACAGGGTCTATTATCTCTCATCTGAAAGATTTACCAATGAATTTATCAATGCCATCCGTGACAATAAAACCCTTGATTTTCGTAATAAATATCGCTACATGGATGTTTTGTTAATTGATGATATTCAGTTTTTGGCCGGCAAAGAACAAACCCAGGAAGAGTTCTTTCATACTTTTAATGCCCTGCACGATAATAACAAGCAGATTATTATCTCAAGTGACCGTCCTCCTAAAGAAATTCCGACTTTGGAAGATCGTTTACGTTCCAGGTTCGAATGGGGATTAATAACGGATCTACAGCCTCCTGATCTTGAAACAAGAACTGCAATTTTAAAGAAAAAAGCAAACTCCGATGGCGTCGAGATGCCTGACCAGGTAATCCAGTATATTGCCGGAAAAGTAAACACCAACATTCGTGAGCTTGAAGGAGCCCTAATCAGAATAGTCGCCTATGCTTCACTTTTTAAGGTACCGGTTACCATAGAGCTGACTGAAACAGCCCTCCAGGATATTATCAACACCAGACAAAAAAATATTACTGTGCCCCTAATTATTAGCCACACTGCCGAAAATTTTAACCTTACTCCGGAAGACCTTCTTTCGAAGAAGAGAACTCAGGATATAGCTTTCACCAGGCAGGTTGCTATGTACTTATGTCGAATGCTAACCGACCTTTCTCTACCCAAGATTGGTGAAGAATTTGGCGGTAAAGATCACACAACTGTTTTACATGCTTTTAAAAAAATCGACCTGCTGATAAAAAATAACAATGACATTAAAAATCGTATTGAACTGATCAGGAACAGTCTTCTGGATAACTCCTGATCTACTTGTGTATAACTTACATTTATTTATGGTAGCTTAATTTAACAACAACTTCGTCATACTTATGAACAGCTTGTTGGTGTTTTTTAAACAGCATTTTTTATAATTTAACTCAAAGATGTGAGGGTTATCAGTGTAAATGTGGTTCTCTTTTTGTTTATCCACAGTATAAACATGGCCTATTATAACTGCTTTAAATATATAATATACTATCCTTAAATCTTTACCTGTTTAAAAGTCTGATCGGAAGTTTTACGAGAGTAGGAGGTTTATAATGCAAATAAATATTGATTCATCAACATTTAAAAAATGCCTTGAAAGTGTTGAAAAAATACTTCCTACTAGATCGACAATGCCGGTTATTAACAACATCTACTTCGATGTAAACCCTGGTTCACTGATTCTTGCTACAACAAATCTCGAAATGTTTATTCGTGTTTCAATGAATTACCAGGGAGAGGAAAAAGGAAAAATATTGTTACCTCCCAAAATTGTTGATATTATGCGTTATTTTCCTACACCAGAGGTAACAATAAATGTTAACTGGGATAATAAAAGAATTGAAATCCTTGGCGGTCAGGCTCAGTTTCACCTTTTTGGTTCAGATCCAGAAGACTTTCCAACTTCTTTTGGACAGGAAGATAATTTAGGGCAAAAGATAGAGATCGAACAGAGTCTTCTAAAAAAAATGTTGCGCATGGTTATCTTTGCAGCTTCAACCGAAGAAAGCAGACCGGCTTTTAACGGGATGCTGATTTCACTCGAAGGCGGTATGCTAACTTTTACTGCTTCCGATACTTACCGACTAGCGGTCAAAAAAACCACTGACGAGCAGTGGAATGGCAAGGTTTTCAGGTTACTGGTGCCGGCCAGGACGCTGAGAGAATTTTTACGTATTGCAGACGATAGTCAACATCCAGTGAAGCTAAAGTTTGATAGCAGTATTTTATCTTTCGAATTTGGGAATATTTATTTTGCCACCAGGCTATTGGAAGAAAAATATCCGGATGTTAGCGGTGTCATCCCTAAAGAATATAAAACAAGGATAATTGTTGATCGCAAGTTGTTGGAAGAAACAGTTGCCAGGGCTAATTTGTTAGCAGAAGGTAAAAATCAGGCTGTTTACTTTGCGATAGGGGAAGAAAAATTGCATATTAAGGCAAGCGGACAGGAAGGGAGAATGGAAGAGAGCCTGCCGGTGGAGATGGAAGGAGAATTGCTGGAGCTTTTTGTTAACTCGCGCTATATTTTAGATTTGATTAAACAGATTGATGAGGAAAAATTAAGTATCGATTTTCATGGCGATGGTGGTCCGTTAATTTTTAGGATACCCGGCAGGCAGGATTATCTGTACCTGGC
>CAYGHB010000093.1:0-6623 GCA_964349375.1 uncultured Syntrophomonadaceae bacterium
CATCCCAGCAGCTCCAGCAGACCTTCGACATCGGACAAGGCCCTGTGTGACTGATCAGGCACAATCCCATGTCCGTCAAGCAAATCCTGCAACCCCCGGCCCCCACTCCATTTAATGCCAGTCATGGAGCAGTACCAGCTCTTCGTCCGCGTTTCCGGTATAATTCGCTTTACAAAACCTTTGTCAAATGAAGCATTATGGGCAAGCAGAAAATCAGCCCTGGCGATCATTTCTTTAATACGCGGCAGATCAAGACTCTGCCCTGCTAAATCTTCCATTGACAACCCATGCACTCTCTGTGCGCCTGAACTGATCTCGCAGTGCGGCTCCCGCAGACCGCTGTACCGCTCAACAATCTCTTGTATACCGTGCTGATCATAGCGAAAAAGGACCAGCGCCAGCTCAACTATCTCATCCGAAAAGGGGTTTAAACCGGTGGTTTCAACATCGATGCATCCGGCAATTCCGGTAGCCTTAACCCTGGGCTTCTGTTCTGATCTGTAACCCTCAACGATATAGACCTTATCTCCGCTTTTTATTTCCAGCATGCGGTCTACCCGAAAATTGCGGGTTTCCTGTCGCATGCAGCAGTAGGCCGTCAAGCCTAAGTAGTTCTTGCCGCTGTATTTCATCATCCCCACGCTTATTGGCCTGATCGTCCGCTCCGTTTTCTCATCGGTATTCTTTAAGTAGACAATCTGCAGCTCAGCCTGCTTCTCCACGGCATCCTTAATGATCGCCACCTTATCATCAAGCGGCAGCTTTTCTTCTGAAAGCGCGTACTGTCTGCCAGTAATGTGGTTTACCACCCGGTAATCAACGAGCACATCGGATTCCCTGACAGCCCGCCTCAGGTAAATTCCGCTTAAGCTACGACAGCGTGAGAGAGCAACATATAGCTGGCCGGAAGCAAATGCGCCCCGTCCCAGATCGATCACTACATTATCAAACGTTTTACCCTGGCTCTTGTGGATCGTAATTGCCCAGGCCAGCTTTAGCGGATACTGTTTAAAAGAGCCAACATTATCGGCGGCAACCACCCGGGCATCCTGATCCCAGTAAAAACGGAAAACATCCCATTTAAATGGTTTTACCTCTTCAATGCTGCCGCTACTTAGCTGAACCTCTATGCTCTTTTGGTTGATCTTCACGATCCTTCCGAGTGTTCCGTTGATCCAGCGCTCCTCTGAATCATTATTTAAAAGCATAACCTGAGCATCTTCTTTTAACAGCAGCAGCACTTCTGCAGGAAAACTCTTTTTATCGATCTCGCCTTTAATTTCAGCTTCAAATACTGAAGCATTACCTGGAAGCTTCAGCAACTCTTCTTTATTTAATTCATCGGCCATAACGTTGGTTGTGGTCAGATAAATAGCGTTTTGCGGCAGCTTGGTTCTTCTGTTGATAACCTTTTGGTTAAGAAGATCCAAATCTTCTTCAATTACAGTTTTGTTACGGATTTTATTCAGTAAGGCAATGAAACCCTGATCGGTCTGGCGATAAATTTTCTCAAGCTCAAGGTGCTCAATATCAATTTCGCCATAAACACTGGAATCAAAAAAATACTCGCTGTCGTAGTAATCTTCAAATACAGTTCTCTCATGGCCTTTAACCACCGGTGGTATCTGGTAGAGGTCGCCGATCATGATTACCTGGGTGCCCCCAAAAGGCTCACCGAAGGCCCGGCCCTTGATGCGCATAAACTGATCAACACAATCGAAAAGATCGGAGCGAACCATTGATATCTCATCAATAACGATCGCATCCAAATTTTGATAAATAGTCAGGGTATTTTTCCCGGCTTCGCGCCGCGCTTTATGAATTGTTACATCGGGACGGAAACCGAAAAACGAATGGATCGTCTGGCCATTCACATTGACGGCCGCCACCCCGGTGGGAGCCAGCACTACAATATTCTTGCTGGTGATTGAGCGAAAGTATTCCAACAGGGTCGACTTGCCGGTGCCTGCTTTGCCTGTAATAAAGACATTTCTGTTGGTTTGCTCCATCAGTTGCAGCGCTTTTTCAAACTGAGGGTTGATTTCGATGTTTTTGATCAAGTCTGTTTCTGCTCCATCAGCAATTATTATTGTGACACTAGATCTTACGTTTCACTCTTAAACTAAATTTTATCATACCACTAGTTGGCATCAGGAGGTTACATTAAAGCCTTCCGCTGATATAATCTTTGCAGAGCAAACGATAAATATGATTTGTATTTTGACTGGAGGGCTAAACACTACCAATGAAAAAAGTTAACGGAAGCTACACCCTTTACGGTAACGCCATCACTAAAAGGCAATCGGCTGCGGCTGATCGCTGGAAAGCGATGTTGGCCCGCAAATTTAACTATGACCCGCACGAAGAATATACCCTCAGCCTTCAGGATAACCCCTACTTAGGACCGCTCTTCGGCGTTAAAGATATCGTGCGCGGCGATCACGGCGAACCACTGACCCCTGAAAATGCTGTGATCATCAGCACCATTCGCATGGGTTTCGGCCACTACCGCATCGCCATGGCCGGCATGTCCTGCGCCCGGGCTATGGGTTTTACCCCCTACTGGCTCGATTTGCTGGCCATCCCCGGGATCACCAGCGATGTTATCAACTGGTGCAACACCTGGTATAGCCGCTTTTCCCGCCTCTCGCAGCAGAGCGCCCTCTTTAATCACCATATCTGGGAATCAGTAACCACCGGTGACAAAACCTTACCCGGTCTCTGGCAGTTTCTAAACATGTGGATCGTTGGCTGGCCCTGGCGTTTTCTTAAAACCAATATCAAAGATTACAAGATGAGCGAGCTCTTTGCCAATCTCCACTCCGCCCTTCCGCCTGATATGCCCGTCTTAACTTCGCACATGTGGAATTGCATGGGTGCGGTTTCCGGCGGTATGACCAACGTTGTCGACATGATGTTTGACAACTGGCCGATGTCTTTTCAGCTGACTGAAGGAGCAAAACACGGGGTGCAATCACCTTCGGGCTATTACGGTTTTAAGGTAATGCGCGGTTTTGATGACCGGGGCCGCATCTTAAAACCGATGCCGGAAAATGCCCTTTACTACACCGGCCACCATGTTGATCACGAGCTGGTTGAAAATATCGAAACAGATTGCGCTGCCCGCCTGCGGCGGATGGGAGCCAAGGAGCCGCGCCGCTTAATGCTCACCATGGGTGGGGCCGGCGCCCAGAAAGAACTCTTTAAGGCCGTAATTGAGCACTGCCTGCCCCTGATCAAGAAAGAAGCACTAACCCTCTTTGTTAACTTAGGTGACCACAAGGCCAACTGGGACTGGCTGGAGGCTGAATTAAGCTCGCACAAGGATCTGATTGAGACCCATTTCACCTGGGAAGAGACAAAAGCGTTTGCCGACCAAATTCGAACTGAAACAGCAAAAGGTCTGCACCTTTTTCTGCATGACAACACTTTTCATGCTGTTTATGCCACCAACTACCTGATGCGTGTAGTGGATGTGATGATCACCAAACCTAGTGAACTGGCCTTCTATCCGATTCCTAAAATCTTTAACGAGCGCGTCGGTGGCCACGAAATGTGGGGCGCAATCCGCGGCGCAGAGCTGGGCGACGGCACCGTAGAAGCTCGCTCTATACCGCAAACCCTGCAGGCGATAGACGTTTTAATCTTTGATGACGACCTGCTCACCCTATTTTGCGAGCAAATCATCAAAAACAAGAGCATCGGCATCTACGACGGCGCCTATAAGTGTGTGGAACTGGCTACCGGGAAAAAATGGAGTAGAAATTAAAACAAAACAAAACAAAGCAAAACAAAACAAATCAAGCTATTATCTGCAGTTTTTGCTTGTAATCAGGCTTAAAACCATGATAAGATAGGCTCAACATTGTGGCAATATTTTATCTTTTAAAAGGGAGGCAATCTCGATGTCATACTTTGCCGAGTTAGTAGAAAAGTTAAGCTGGGATAATGAAAGTGAACGCCGAAAAGCAGCTTGCCGCAACCTGACTGCCGGTTTATTGATCGGTGCCTTTGTCGGTGTTACAGCAGGTATTTTGTTTGCCCCAAAACCAGGTCGCGAAACAAGAAGAGAAATTGCTAATAAAGCTGCTGATGCTGTTGATCAACTGCGGGAAGCAGTTGCCGAATTCGTAAATGATCTTCCAGAACGGATGGAAGAAGCTGCCTTGAGCGAAGATGGATTTGAAGACATAGTTGACCTGGCAACCGATAACCTGACTGAAAGCTAAGCTTGAGTCAATTGAACTTGACTTAAAGCCTTTACAAAATGAGGTGACAAAATGCTGGAATTACAAGTTTCAATTAGAGACCTGGCGCTGTTCTTGTTGTTTGCAGGCGCGCTGGTGGTCCTGGTTTACCTGGTCATTGTCTTAAAAAGGTTGGCCGAAGTGTTAAAGAGCACAAACAAAATCATTACTGATAACGAAAAATCGATTAACGAGCTTCTTGAAAAAGCGCCATTAATCGCCGGCAATACAGCTGAAATAACTGATCGGCTTTCAAAAAGCGCCCAAAAAGCTGAAACTGTACTACCACAAATCTTAAGCAATGTTGAAAACATTACCGGCTCGGTCCAAAAAAGCGTGCAGACTATCGATACTTCCCTCTCAACTGTTGGCAGCGGCATAACCGATACCGTGGCGGCCGTCCACGATAGCGCCGGTGATCTTAACTCCTACCTCAAGGTTGTGCTGGAAGCGCTGGGCTTTTTAGCCGGGCTCTTCGCCCAGCCAAAGAAGAAAAAGCGGAAGAAAAGAAGGTAAATATTTTTACCAAACATCTTAGACGATTATCATAGCCACAGCGATGACACAGATCAGCACGCCTAAAGCCTGAGAACGGCTTATTTTCTCTTTAAAAATGAGCATCGCCAATATAACTGTAGCAGCCGGGTAAGTGCAGACTAACACGGCTGCAATATCGACGCGGGTCAGCGACGTGGAAACCAGGTACAAAACATTGGCGAAAATATCAAGAACGCCGGAAAAAACTGCTATTGGATGCTTAATCGGGTTTGGCAGAGGTAAGCGCTTGCTAAAAATAAAAAGCAAACCCACGGCGGCGGCAGCCAGTTTACCAAAGATAAGCGGACTAAAAATATAGCCCGGTTCGATGCGAGCAATAAAAATAAAAAAACCGCCAAACGCCAGGCCGGATATAATACCCTGCACTAAGCCGTCGTTTGCTATTTCCCCATCCAACAGATCGTTCCTGGTAGTCAGCCAAATACCGATACCGGCTAAGATAAAGCCGCTGAAAGTGACCGCGCCCGGCAGCCCTTCTGTAAAAGCGCTGTAAACAACCGGCACCGCAGAGGCAACCACAGCTGAAGCAGGGGCAACAATGCTGGCTCTTTTAAAAGCTAATGCGTTATAGAGAGTAGCAAGGCCGATTGAGCCGAAAATGCTGGCTAAAACAGCATTAAAGATGCTGATGCCCGAAGGCAGCCCTTCGCCCCACAGCAGGGCCAATAACAACATTATTAAGTCCCCGGTTAAGGCCGTTATCAGCAATACCTGGTATTGATTTAAACGCCGGGCGGCAACACCGCCGCTAAAGTCGGCTCCACCGTAGAGCACGGCTGCAATCAGGGCGTAAACTGCACCCAGTAAGTGACTAGTCAATTAATCAATCCTTCAACTGTAATCTTCTGCATTTTAAAAGCAGCGCTGAGCCCATAATATCATATTATCTGGGACACGAAGAAGGTGATTTTTTGGCCAGAGCATGATATAACACAGTAACGCTAACTTTTTTAAAGAGAAGTCGAAAAGCCTTGTGTGAATTCAGCCACCAGCACGGTGAGGGTAAAAAGTTGTATCTGCAAGCCTCTGGTAGATAATCAACACAAGCCGGAAAGGAACTTTATAAGATGAGTAAAACCCTGGTTTTAGCCGAAAAGCCTTCCGTCGGAAAGGATCTGGCACGGGTTTTGGGCTGTCAGAACAAGAAGAACGGCTACTTTGAAAATGATCGCTATATTGTAACCTGGGCCTTAGGACACCTGGTGACGCTTGCCGATCCTGAAGCTTACAATGAAAAATATAAAGCCTGGCGCCTTGAGGACCTGCCGATGCTACCTGCCTCCTTCAAGCTTGAAGTAATCAAAGGCTCGGGAAAGCAGTACAGTCTTGTTAAGCAATTGATGCATAACGGAATGGTAAAAGAGATTGTAGTGGCCACCGACGCGGGTCGCGAAGGTGAGCTTGTGGCCAGGTGGATCCTGGCGAAGGCCGGTGTGAAAAAGGGCCTGAAGCGGCTGTGGATATCATCTGTTACCGATAAAGCGATCAGGGAAGGATTTGCCCAGTTAAGGAGCGGCAAGGATTATGAAAACCTTTACGCTTCGGCGGAAGCCCGGGCCGAGGCAGACTGGGTTGTGGGCATCAACGCTACGCGGGCCCTAACTTGTAAGTTTAATGCCCAGTTGTCCTGCGGCAGGGTGCAAACGCCCACAGTGGCGATTATTGCGGCCAGGGAAGCAGAAATAAATAGCTTTAAACCACAGCCCTATTATGGCATTGCCGCTGAGGCAGAGGGTCTGAGGCTTATCTGGCAGGAGAAACAAAGCGGCTCGACCAGAACTTTTAACAAGGATAAATGCGATCAACTATTGGCTGCGC
>CAYGHB010000094.1:0-6622 GCA_964349375.1 uncultured Syntrophomonadaceae bacterium
TAAAGTATCGAAATGTATCAAGCGTAGCATGGTAGAACGGCAGGGTAAGTGAAAAATAGGTACCGGCCGCATGGCCGGTTTATTTTTTATTTGAATGCTCCCTGTGGGAGTATTTTTTTACCCAGTCGGCAATTAAAGAGAAGACTGGAGGAGAAACAGTTGAATTGACCTACTTGCCGATTACATTCATGCCAACCAAGTATTTTGAAACCATGAGAATCAAAAAAAGATCAAGAAGGAGTTTATGATGAAAAGTAAACAGCTATTGCTGGCTATTATCTGTTCTTTGCTTATAACCGCCATGATCAGCGGCTGCGGTACATCAACCGAACCGGTAACGCAAGATGATTCAGCACCTGTTTCTGAAGAAACACCACAGCAGTTTACCCTGCAGTTTGCCACTTTCTGGCCCGCGGGAGACTTCCAGGTGGCCGAAGGTCATCAGGCCTGGGCTGAAGAGATCTCCCGGCGCGTTGCTGCTGAAACCCCCCACCGGGTCGATTTTGAATGGCACTATGCCCAGGCCCTGCTCTCTATGCCTGAGCTCTTTGAAGGAACAGCCCAGGGGGTTGCTGACTTGGCTTCGACCTGCCCGGCTTACACTCCGGGTCTCTTCCCGATCACTGAAGCGTTCGAGCTGCCCGGTTACAATAATGATAACGCCCTGGTTTCCTCCTTAACCATGCACGAAGCCTGGAAGCAATCCGCAATGCTACAGGAAGAGTATTCCGCAGTAAAAATCTTGCACTTCTGGGCAACCGGCCCGGGCGCATTTATGACTAAAACCCCGGTTCGCTCAATGGCCGACCTGACCGGCATGAATATCAGGGCGGTCGGAGGCACGATACCCTGGGTTACTGCTCTCGGGGCAAACCCGGTATCTTTTGGCATGGGTGCCTCTTATGAAAACCTGGAGACCGGTGTGGTCAATGGACTGCTAGCCCCGACTGATGTTTTAAAAGGCTTCAGGCTGGCTGAAGTAACCGGCTATATTACTAACTGTCCGCCAACCTACAACATTATCTTCATGAAAATCATGAACTGGGACACCTGGAATTCACTGCCCCCCTCTGTCCAGCAGATTTTCGACGAAGTAAATGAACAGTACGTGATTGAGTACGGAAAACTGCGAACAGATCATACGATCATCGGCCAGGAATATGCTCTTAGTGAATTTGGCCATGAAGTTATCGATCTTGATCCTGCCGAATATCAGCGCTGGGTTGATCTAATCGATCCGATAATGGGGGAATGGGTCAAAAAGGCTGATTCTTTAGGATTGCCCGGTCAGGAAATCGTTGAAATGGTGCGCGAGCTTGATGCCCGTTATTCAGCAGAATTTGGCAGCTACGGCAAATAATCGTTCCTATTAGCTCCAGGGGGCTTCCAGCCTTGACTGTAGATCCGGCCTAAAATGGCAGCCCCCTGCTATTCTAAATTAATGCAGCAACCGCAGATAACGGAGGACAACGACCAGTGATCAGTCTCTTAGAGAAATTTGTGCACAATCTCACCTTGCGAACAGCCCAGGCAGCCCAGTTAGCCATGGTATTAGCAATGCTGATTATAGTGGCTAATGTAATCCTTCGTATTCCCTGGAAACCTATCGGTGGAACCGTGGAGCTGGTTGAAATGGCCGGCGCCTTATTGCTGGCCCTGGGAGTGGCTTATACGGCAATGACAAAAGGGCATATCATGGTTGGGATCCTGGTGGACCGGTTTCCGCCGCGCATCCAGGGTATCGTAGATCTGTTTGTCACCAGTATCTCGCTTTTCTTTTCATTTATACTGGCGCGGGAGCTTTTATTTTACGCGATCAATATGATGGAGAAAGGTTATGAAACCGGACACTTAAAAATACCGATGGCGCCATCAATCTTTATTGTTTCTTTTGGCTTTATGATGCTGGCCCTGGTTCTTCTACTGGATTTAATCAAAGCTTTTAACCTGGCTTTGAAAGGGGGCGCAAGCAGATGACTTCCATCCAAGTCGGCCTTCTTTCTATTCCTATCATCTTTATCCTGCTCTTTTTGCGTATGCCTGTTGCTTACGTAATGCTGGTTGTCGGCATGGCCGGTTTTGCCATCCTCAGAACCCCTGCTGCCATGTTTTCCATCGCTTCGCAAACGATCTACAATACTTTTGCTTCCTACTCGCTGATCGTCATCCCGATGTTTGTCTGGATGGGCTACATCGCCTTTTACTCAGGCATAAGTTCGCGGATCTACGATGCTACATACAAGGTTGTCGGCAGTCTTAAGGCAGGCCTGGCGCTGGCCACTATCGCCGCCTGTGCTGCCTTCGGTGCAATCTGCGGATCGACCACGGCAACGGCAGCAACAATGAGCTCGGTTGCGCTGCCTGAGATGAAAAAGTACAATTACAACCGCTCCCTTGCCACTGCAACTGTCGCTTCGGCTGCAATTCTGGGCGTGATGATACCACCCAGTGTTATTTTTATTCTTTACGGCATATCCGCTCAGGAATCAATTCGCAAGCTCTTTCTTTCAGGCATCTTCCCCGGCATCCTGTTAATGGGGTTGTTTATGCTGGCTGCTTACCTGCAAGCGGTTAAAAACCCCGCCCTGGCGCCTGCCGGACCGCGGGTTCCATGGGCACAAAAATTTAAAGCGCTCTTAAGCGAAGGGGTTGAGGTTCTATTCATCTTTATTGCCGTAATGGGCGGACTTTTTGCCGGCTATTTTACCCCTTCTGAGGCAGGGGCAGTAGGTGCTTTTTCAACACTGCTGGTAGCCCTCGTCAGAAAGCAGTTAAACTGGAAAGGTTTTCTTAACTCCCTGTCCGACTCGGTGCGCATTTCAGCGATGATCATGTTTCTCGTGGCTGCAGCCTCAATTTACGGAAGGTTTTTGGCGATAACTGGTCTGCCCGGAGGACTGGCCCGGTGGGCGGTTGAACTGCCGCTGCCACCAGTGGCGATTATGGCCATCGTCCTTGTAATCTACCTAATCTTAGGTTGTTTTATCGATGCTCTTGCTTTGATTTTGCTGACCGTGCCAATTTTTTATCCCGTAGCAATCGAGCTTGGCTATGATCCGATCTGGTTCGGCGTTATTATTGTTCTGGCTCTTGGCATGGGCGTGATCACCCCTCCGGTTGGGGCCAACGTGTATGTTGTTGCCGGTGTGGATAACGAAACCCCGGTTATGGAAATATTCCGGGGCGTCGGTTGGTATCTGCTGGCGATTATCGCCTGTATCATCATTCTATTTATCTTTCCGCAGATCGCTCTCTTTCTGCCGGATCTTTTGCATTAATCGGGGCCTTTGCCACGCTAACTGATTTTCCGGGGTTAGCTTCCCTGTCTTCTCAGATCAGCTTAACCCCGAGTGTTTTATCCAGCTCTTTTAAAGCAAATACATGTGCTTCCTGATCAAAGCTGGCAACCGCTTTGACGGGGACCGCAACCTTATAGCTGTGCATCCGGGCTTCAGCTGCCGTGTAGAGGATGCAAATATTTGTGCAAACCCCGACCAGCTCAAGTTCAGTAACGCCCAAGTCTCTTAAAGTCAGATCCAGATCGGTGCCAAAAAAAGCGCTAAAACGCCTCTTGTAGATGATCCGCTCACCGGGCAGCGGGGCCAACTCCGTGATGATCTCTTCACCACCGCTCCCTCTTAAGCTATGCGGTGGAAACATTTCAAATTCGTGGTCATCTTCCAGGTGGTGATCACAAAGATAGATGACCGGATCACCTTTAGCCCGGTATTCCTCTAGTCTCGCTTTTACAGCGGGAATAAGATCCCCGGCGGCAGGGCCAATATAAAGGGCCCCTTGCGGATCAATAAAATCGACCAGCATATCAATTATGAGCAGTGCTTTCATCAATTACCCTCCTTGGTAAGCCTATTTTTTATTAGCTGTATTTAAGTTTCAGAGATGATCTTTTCTCTGTCGCAGCTTTTCAATTTCGCCTTCTACCATACTTTAACTAATCAAAAGATAAACGGCCCTGCTGAAAACCTTCCGGGGCGAAGTGGTCCAGGGACAGATCATCTGGAGAGATTGATTTAACAAAATGATCTTCAAAATATGATGCCCGATAAAGGCGATCTCCATCTCTTTCAAGCTGCCTGACAAATACAATTTCCAGTTCCTTTTCCTGGGCCGTCATTACAGGAAATCCAAAATATGAATTGACGTATTTAAGCTCTTTGTTCCCGGCCTCGCAACTTTGAACAAAAGTGAGGTGGTTATTAATCCTGTCGAGGTTAACTTTTTGTAGATCAGATAAACTGTTAATAGTCAGCGCCTGCAGGGCGGGGGCAAAACTTTCATCCAACTCGTAACCAACGCTATTTCGTCCGGCGGCGATTGCCGCCAGCAGAGTTGTGCCTGTTCCCATAAATGGATCAAGCACCTGATCCCCGATTAAAGAGTACATATTAATTAAGCGAAAAGGAAGGATGAAGGGAAAAGCGGCGCTGCGATTACGAAGTTCTTTGTTGTTGGTATCCTGCCTAACTCCTTTGAAATCCCAGAGATCCGAAAACCAGGTATTGCGCTCTTCCCAAAAAAAACTGCTTTTCATCCGTCTTAATTTACTCTCGGCAGTTTTAAACTGCCTTTTATTGCCCTTCCTGAAGATCAGGATGTACTCATGCTCTAAAGTCACATAGGCCCCGGCAGGCAGCATTCCGGAACCCATAAACTTATTGGGGGCATTGGTCTGCTTGCGCCAGAGAAGAAGTGGTAAGGTGTCAAAACCCAGCTCCTGAAACTTGCGCTGGATCCTGGCATGGTTGGCAAAGAGCTCGAATTTATTGTTAATAGTTCTTGTTGCATCACCGATATTGATACAGGCAAACGCCCCTTCTATCATCACCCGCCACAGCTCGCTCCAAACCCCGTCAAGGATCTGGTGCATCGCTTCAAATGCGCCGTTATAATCACCACAATCAAAGTTAGCTTTGATAACGGGATTCATACCACAAAACTGCTCGTCCCACATTTCGATCATTGGATAGGGCGGCGAAGTAATGACCAGGTCAATGCTCTGATCTTCGACGTGTTCCATGTTTCTTGCATCTTTAAAAAACAACTTATGAGTGGTGTTAAGCAACAGAAGCTCTCCTTCATCGATACAACCTGATTACAAAATCCAAATCAGCCTGCTATCATTATAAAGCAACTGTCGCGATGTTGCATTAATAGAGGGCTACTTAATCGATTGCCAATCTTACTGTAATCAAATTAACAGCAGTGATCGTCCGAAGGTTCCCAATTCAGCGGATCAATAGCAGGCCAATGGCTTTCTTACTTTATTCGTTAAGGCAGGAACAATGATGGTTTGTAAAGAATAATAATAGTTAAATCATATTCCCTCCTCACTTGTTTGTTAACTAAACCAGTTTTTTTAAATCATAGAAGTTACCTGAAAGGGGATCCTCATTATGAAAAAATTTGACCTGATCGTCATCGGCAGTGGGTCTGCCGGCTCCAATGTTATGCACCGGGCAACCAGTAAGGGTTTAACTGTAGCCCTGGCTGAAGCTGGCCCTTTTGGTGGAAGCTGCATCAACGTGGGCTGTATCCCCTCCAAAGCGCTGATCCAAACAGCCCGGGCTTTCAACCAGGTTAAAAGCGCCGGACGCTTCGGGGTAATGGCCGAAGCACCTGGTCTCGACTGGCAGGCTGCAATCAGGCGCAAAGACCGGATCGTGAACAGAATGAGAGCCGGCGGTTATAACAGTCTTGCTGAAAATAAGAATGTGACTCTCTTTGAGGGAGAGGCATCTTTTGCCGGGCCTCGGGAAGTGCTCGTGAGCGGTGAAAAGATCCACGCTGAGCGGATAGTGATCGCTGCCGGAGCCAGACCTTTAATTCCAACGCTTGAAGGGCTTGATGATATTGAGTACTTAACCTCAACAAGAATTATGGAGCTTAAGGAGCTGCCGAAAAGTTTAATCGTCATTGGCAGCGGCCTGATTGCCCTTGAATTTTCACAACTCTTTACCCGCTTAGGGGTTGAGGTAACAATCCTGCAGCGCAACCAGCATTTGGCGCCACAGCTTGACCAGGATATTGCCGCTGAAATTCAAACTATCCTTGTTAACGAAAAAGTTAAGATCATTACCGGGGCTAGAGTGAGCAGGGTTGACCGGGAAGATAATTTAATTTTTGTCGATGCAGAAAGTAACAGTAAGTTGATTCGTTACAACGCAGAGAAACTGCTAATCGCCACCGGGCGGAAGCCAAACAGTGATCGTCTGAACCTTGACCAGGCGGGCATAAAAGCTGACCAGCGGGGCTTTATTTTAGTCGATGATCACTTTAAAACATCCGTTGAAGGAATATGGGCGATCGGCGACATCATCGGCGGCCCTATGTTCACCCATAAAGCCTGGCACGATGGATACTTGCTGGCTAATCACCTGATCGACGGTAAAGCAATCAGTCCGGCTGAGAGATTGATCCCCTTTGCCGTTTTTACCGATCCGGAAATTGCCGGGGTGGGTTTAAGCGAGTCACAGGCCCGGGAAACTGATTATGACTACAAAGCTAAACGCTATCCCTTTGCAGCTCACGGCCGCAATATTGTCGATGACAAGTTGGAGGGCTTTATTAAGTTAATTTATGAAGCAGGAGGTGAAAAACTGCT
>CAYGHB010000095.1:0-6539 GCA_964349375.1 uncultured Syntrophomonadaceae bacterium
GAGTAAATTAGTGTGTCAGAGGGTTGCAGTAGCGTTGGCCCCTTCTACCCGCAGGGGGAGAGGGAGTAAATTAGTGTGTCAGAGGGTTGCAGTAGCGTTGGCCCCTTTTACCCGCAGGGGAGAGGGAGAGTAAATTGATGTGTCTGCGGTTGCAGTAGCGTAGGTCTTCTTTCCACCACGGGGGAGAAAAAGTGAATGTATTTTGTTAAACAGAAGGATCATCAACGGAAGGGTTATATAAGCAAGGATCATAAAAAGCCCCCGGTAATCACCGGGGGCTTTGCTTTTTAACTTGTGTCGGTAGCAATCTTTTATCATCGCCGGGTTATTTGTGTCTGCTTTAAAACAACTCATACCAGGCCAGGGTAATCGCTTTCGGCCCGCCTTTCAGATTATGCATCTTAAAGGCTTCCCTAACCGAAGCCCTGCCGATTACTTCTAACGTCTCTTCGAGCAAAGTATTTTCAAACGGGCTGCTCATACTGATATAGCGCTTCAGAAAGCCGTCGGACGTAGCGGCGAACTGCTCGATATTAAAGTAATTGCCGACATAATATTTACCACGTTTGTAGCCATTAGTTTTATGATCGCGGTCAAGGTGATGTACGCCTTCACGGTATTCCCACATGTATTCCTCATCGTAGATTATGATATTGCCGTATTGGTCCTTTGCACCGTGCATTTTTTCATAGGGCCCCGGGCCGTAAGCGGCAATAAAGTCTGCATGGTAGCTTCCGGTATGGCCAGGGTTGGTCATCACCGCGGTCGCCCAAATCTGATCAGTTAACCTGGCAACCTTGATTGTTCCATCCACAACCAGGGGATGGTAGACGTTAATCACACTGCCAACTTCAAGCTCAGTATCATCGTCGATCTTATATACCTCGGCCACCACCGTCATCGGGCGGCTACAGAGCCGGATAGTTGTTGTTACGGTCAGCCCGCTTAAGGCGCCGGCCGGGACACTCCAGTCACTTACTTCTTCTACGCTCATAATATTTTGGGCGATCCTGACATTCTCATACTTGGTCATTTCGCCGTAGCCCCGGACTGTCGTGCTCTTGACCGCCCCGGTGTTACAGGCCTGGCCGATCTCCCGGTCGATAGTGATTAATCCGCCGATATTATAATGAATCGTATGATTGAACTTCGTATCATCCTGGGCGATAGCCGGCGCTGTTAACACCAGCAAGGCGAAGATTACAATAATTGCGGCTGTGGGGAACCATCTTTGCACCCGTGAATCACTTCCTTTCTATGAATAGACCGGATGAAAACGCTAAAAAACGTTCCAGTTAACCTAGCCTTAAATTCGCGATCTTTAGCCAAATTCCTTCAAACTATAGCATGAAAAATTAGTTCTGTCAAAATAGAAAAAAGCGTTAGTTCAGGGGTGGTTGGGGGTAAATATGTCAGCCGGGTTCTGACTGATTTACGGTTTTTTGTCAGGCGGTTTTAGGCGGAGTGGTTTTAAGTTGCTTGGCAGGAATTGTGGGCCCAAAAAAACAGGGGAGAATTTAATTCTCCCCTGTTTTAAGCATTAGCGAGGTGAACTAACACTTAGTTAAAACGATTTTAGAACAGGTCCCACCAGAGTCCGACAATGTCGGCGCCCTTGGGCAGGTTGCCCATCAAGAAACCTTCTTTGATGTTAGACTTGCCGACAACACTCATGTCTTCAAAGACATAGCCATGGCTGAAGGGGCTACTGATGTCGATGTAGCGCTTCAAGGTGCCCTGCGAAGTGCGGGCAAGCTGCTGCATGGTGAAGTAGTCGCCAACAAAGTCGGCGCCTACCTTAACACCGTCGGGAGCGAAGTATTTCCATGTGTCACTGTCCTTAGCTAAGCCTTTTGTTGTCCAGTTTGGCGCTTCTGCCCAGTCCTCGTATTCACGTGATTCTCTGCCGCTGAACTTGCCGGAAGCAGCTTCACCCGTCTGGTGCAGGTTGCCGGAGAAGCCTGGGTCGGCCTTAACTTGAACGGCCCAGATTTGACCTGATACAGCATCAAAACCGAAATGATCAGCAGCGTCCAGAGGTCCACCACGATGCACTGCACCCCACGGAAGAGGTCTTGCAAAAGTTCTTCCGATTTCATTAAGTTCTAATGCTGAAACAACGTAATCAGTTTCTAAACCAGTCGCGTAGGTATACTTGGGCGGTGCGCAGAGCTTCCAGGTGGTGGTGACAGTCAGCGGGGCTGCGCCGGCTACCCAGTCGTTTTTGTCGTCCATAGTGATCTTGCCTGGTGACATGTTAACGGTCTGGACTTTGTCCATCTTGCCAGTGCCTTCAATGGTCTGCTTGATTTCTGCACCGGTGTTGCAGAAGTGACCAGCCTGCTTTTTGAAATTAATTTGGCCGTCCATTTCATAGGTGGCGGTGTGCATAATGCTTTGTGCCAGCGCCGGGGCGACCAGGACAAAAACAAAAACCACGGCCAGAACAACAGCTAAAAATGTTCTTTTCACTCGTTAAACACTTCCTTTCAGATTGTTGAAGATGTATAGCAAAAACACCTCGCTGAAAGTAAATCTATCATCTGAATGATGATTTGTCAAGACTTATTTATGGATTTGTGTAGAAATGTTATAAATATGTTAAGAAATGTACCTGAAATTGCCGCTACAGTGAAAACGGATAACCATAGTGGCATAGATTACTCAATATAAATTTCTGGAAACATTGTTTACACAGATAACATTCTCATAAAAGGATGTAACACTGCTGAAATCCGAATATCTGCTGAAAAATAAAATAATACACCCTTGCCCATAAGATAGAAGGCCGGGTTGTAAGTAAAAAAGAGTATTCTTGCCCAAGGCGCCCGGGCAATAATTAATGTTGTTCAAGCTGTTTTACAACGACCAGAATATTAAATATCTTAATAAGTTAAGCATTAACAGTGGTTAAAATTGCTTTACAAATTTGTCGTCCTTCACAGCGCTGCGACACTGTGATAAATTGTAAGATATAAGCGGCAAATCTTTTATTATAAAACAATTATTGAAATCAGGCAGGGAGCTTATAAATGAAAAAACAGATGATTAATAATTTAAAAGTTGGCGATGAGGTTGAAACGCAGGCGGTGATCCTGGAGCTGAACCGTGTGGCCTTTACTTCCGCCCAGCGGTCGGGGGAGTATTTTCTGAAACTGACGTTGGGTGATGTGAGCGGGCGGGTTAAGGCAGTGATGTGGGATCCTCCGGTGGGTGATGAAGCGGTTGCGGCTGGCGATGTGGTTTTCCTGCGCGGCTCGGTCAATGAATACCACGGCCTGCAGGTGGTAGTGAGCGATCTAAGGCGGCTCGACAAGACTAAGGTCAACAAGGCCTTTTTCCAGCCGGTTTCAGAACGGGATAGCGACGAGATGGTTGCTGAGCTGCAGACAATAATAAAGGAAGAGATAGAGGACAAAAATTTAAAGGCGCTCCTGGAGACTTTTTTCGGTGACGCTGAATTCTTAAGGCGCTTTTCTCAGGCCCCGGCGGCGCGGACCATCCACCATAATTGCGTCGGGGGGTTGTTGGAGCACACCTTGGAGGTGGTTTCTCTCTGCCGGGGGTTGACCGACCTCTACCAGGGGAGGATTAACCGCGACTTGCTCTTAACGGGCGCTATTTTACACGATATTGGTAAGTTGGAGGAGTACAACCAAGACAGTATCAGTTTTGAGTTCAGCGACAGGGGTAAGCTGGTTGGCCACATCAGCATCGGCAAGGAGATGCTTGATCAGAAACTTTCCGGGTTGCCTGATTTCCCGGCCGAGCTGAAGCTGGAGCTGGAGCATATGATGCTGACCCACCACGGCCAGCGCGACTGGGGTTCGCCGGAGGTGCCGAAAACGATTAATGCTTTTGCTCTTTTTCACGCTGACCTGGTCAGCGCGCGAATGAATCAGTTTTTGGGAATCATGAAGAACCACCCGGAAGGCAGCGGCGACTGGACTGAGTGGGACCGCTTTCTGGAACGCAGCGTCTACACAGGCAACACCAAGAACGAAAATGAATAAAAACAACCAGGGAGACGGTTCTTGTGGTTGTTTTGACACAACCAGGGGGATGGTTTGGAGTGACACCCTAACACGATACAGTTTAGTTACGGTTACAGCCAGCTATACTCAAATGTGCAGCCGCTTAAAGTTTCGCTGTCGTGCCAGATATTTTGATCACTTAGCCCCCTCACCCTGACCCTCTCCCCCCAGGGGAGAGGGAGTTAGGTGTTTTTCCCCCCAAAATGTGCTACAATGCAAGTAAGAATAGTAAGGAATTAAAGAAAGGTGTGAAACCATGGAACTATCCAGGGTTACTTCAAAAGGGCAGATCACTATTCCTGTTGCGATCAGAAAGAAGTTGAACCTTAAGGAAGGCGATAAAGTTATATTTATTGAAGAAAAGGGAAGATTTATTTTTGCCAACGCAGCCAGGCTGGCCTTTCGTGAAATTCAAGATGAAATGGTTGGTGAAGCTGAAACAGCTGGTCTGGTATCTGAGGATAGAGTAAACCAATATGTGAAAGAAATTCGAAGGGATATTTGGGAGAAGAAATATGAGAGTGATGATTGATACTAATGTTCTTATATCTGCACTTCTATTCCCAAGCTCTCAAATGTCTGAACTCCTTGAAAAACTGATCGATGAGCATGAGATTGTGCTCTGTTCTCATATCATCGATGAATTGCATCGAGTTTTTGAAGAGAAATTCCGTCACAAGAAGAAGGTTTTAGAGCGATTTCTAACTATGTTTCCTTTTGAATTTTTCTATACACCGCGATCAATTGATGCAAGCAATTATCCGAGCATAAGGGATAAAGAAGATTTACCGGTACTGGTTTCGGCTATTTTAGCTGATGTTGATGTAATTATTACAGGTGATAGTGACTTTTACGATGTTGAGATCAAAATACCTGAAGTGCTGAAGCCGGCTGATTTTATCAGCAAATACTAATGTGGACTACTACACTCAATAACAATAGCTAATCCGGTATGCGGTATTCGGTATTTCGTGTGACGAAAATTTTTTTTAGTAGAGTAAGAAAAAGGAAGGCAGGTGCTGAGGAGCGGTGCATTTAGAATTAACGGTTGAGACAGCGGAGCGCGAGCAGTTTATTAACATTACCCCGCAGTTGAATGAGTTGCTTGCGGGAAGCGCGGTTAAAGATGGCTGCTGCACGGTGTTTGTCTCGCACACCACCGCTGCGCTGACGGTGAACGAAGACGCCGACCCGGATGTAATGGAAGATATGCTAAGCTTCCTACAGAAGATGGTGCCGCTCAAAAACGGTTACCGTCACCGGGAGGGCAACAGCGATGCCCATATTAAGGCCTCGCTGCTCGGCTGCTCGCTGCATTTGATTATTAAAGACGGCTATTTCGACCTCGGCACCTGGCAGGGCGTTTTCCTGGCCGAATTTGACGGCCCCCGCCGCCGGACGGTGAAGGTCTGGATTGATTAAGACCCTTCCGGGAGGTAAAAATTACAAATAGCCTCATCTCCTTTGTGTAAGTCAGTAGTCTGTCAACTCTTAAAATATGATAATGATTCGACCATATAGACTTTAAATTCTTTAGCAAGCAGGAAGCATATACTTTTTAGCTTTCACATTTTTATTATTGACATTGCAATAGTGACTATTTGAAAGATGCAAGCTAAACGTTTATAATTCCCCTCTCCCTTGGGGGGAGAGGGTCAGGGTGAGGGGGGGATTTTCCATTAAGTGGTGGAAAGTTTAAATCATACTCTTACCATATGGCAGATTTAGTTTTGCCTGTTTTAACCATGGGAGTAGATGTAACCAGCTAAAATAATATCCTCCCTGTTAGTTAGCAGGCTGTTAAGTCAAAGGTGTTCAAAGTTTTTATAATCAAGTTCACGAAATAGCCCACTTCAAAAAAAACAAAGGAGGTGCCGATTTGGATAACTTAGCTGCGAAGATTAAAATGGTTGCTGATCTGATCCGGGAAGCCGGGCATGCCGTTGTTCTCACCGGGGCGGGAGTTTCCACCGAAAGCGGGGTGCCCGATTTCCGCAGCCCGGAGAGCGGTTTCTGGACGACGGTCAATGTGGAACTGTTCACGATCGACGGTTTTAAGGCCAACCCGAAAGCTTTTTACGAGGCAGGGCTGCCCCTGTTCCGAATAATCGAGGCGGCGCAACCGAACCGGGGCCACGTTACGCTGGCCCGGTTGGAGGAAGCGGGGTTGGTTAAAGCCCTGATCACCCAGAATGTCGACGGCCTGCACCAGAAAGCAGGCTCTAAAAAGGTGCTTGAAATTCACGGCACCCTGAAGAGGGCCAGCTGCCTCTTTTGCCGCCAGGGAGTCGGGGCGGATGAAGTGATTGCTGATATTGAAGAGGGTTTGGTGCCGCCACTCTGCATCGAATGCGGCGAGCCGCTTAAGCCCGACACCGTACTTTTCGGCGAGCCGCTGGCGCCTGCTTACCACCAGGCCCTGCAGGAGGCGGAAAAGGCCGACCTGATCATGGTCATCGGCTCCAGCATGCAGGTTTCACCGGCCAATCAGCTGCCGGCAATGTG
>CAYGHB010000096.1:0-6485 GCA_964349375.1 uncultured Syntrophomonadaceae bacterium
ATAGCTGTTGCATCAAACCAGTTTTCGGTAGAGGACATAAATTATTGTGGAAGTTATCAATTCAGCAAGGACAGGGCTCACATAGCTGAAGTTATTAGCAAATGAACAGCTTTCCCAAAAGTTCACGGGCCCTTTTTAAGGCCCGGGCGCGGTGACTTACCTGATTCTTTTCTGCAGCGCTCATTTCAGCAAAGGTCAGGCTGGCCGGGGGATAGAAAAAAAGCGGGTCGTAACCAAATCCGTCTTCCCCCTTCGGTTCCTGGGTGATAATTCCGGGGCAGTCTTCTTCGATTATATAGGTCTGATCACCGGGTATAGTTATGGCGATAGCACAGACAAAACGGGCAGCCCGCTGCTCAGGGGGCAATCCTTTCAGCTCCTGTAAAAGCAACCGGTTATTGGCGGCATAGTTGCCTTCCTCTCCGGCGTAGCGGGCAGAGTAAACTCCCGGTCGGCCACCCAGGGCGTCAACTTCCAGGCCGGAATCGTCAGCCAGGGCCAGCTCTCCACTAAAGAGACTAACCGCTTCCGCTTTAAGGGCAGCGTTTCCGGCAAAGGTTGTCTGATCTTCTTCCGGCATCACCAACCCCGGATATTCTTCGATAGTTAAAACTGTAAAGGGCAAATCTGCCAGAAGCTCCTGCAGCTCGCGCACCTTATTTTTATTGCCTGTTGCTAAAACCAGTTTCGGCAAGCTTCCAAAGTACCTCCTTAATTTTTAAGTTTCTTTTCCCTCAGAGCTGACTGCCGCGTAAATTATCTTCGCCACTTCCGCTCCCAATACTTGCTTCTGGCAGGCAGTAATCTTAGCGATGCCTGTGGCTGCCAAATCGAGCAGTTGATCCAGCTGATCCCTGCTGAAAGGCTTTTCCTCGGCCGCCCCCTGCACCTCCACCAGCTTCCCGTCAGCCGTCATTACTACGTTCATGTCAACTCCGGCAGCGGCATCTTCTTCGTAGGCAAGATCAAGCACCGGCTCTTCGGCCAGCAGGCCGACACTGACAGCAGAAAGGAAGTCGCTCAGCGGAAAATCGGTAATCTGTTCCTGGTTCTTCAGGTGCAGGCAGGCTTCAGCCATGGCGATAAAAGCGCCGCTGATCGCCGCCGTGCGGGTACCGCCGTCGGCTTCGATCACATCACAATCGAGCCAGATTGTCCGCTCACCCAGCTTTTTAAGATCTGTCACTGCGCGCAGTGAACGACCGATCAGGCGCTGAATTTCCAGGCTGCGGGAATTGGCGCTGTTTCTTTCGCGTTGGCTGCGTACCGTTGTGGAACGTGGCAACATGGCATACTCAGCCGTTACCCAGCCCTGCTCCAGACCTCTTAAAAACTGGGGCACTTTATCCTCAATCGATGCGGTGCAAATAACCTTAGTGCCGCCCAGCTCGATCAGGGCAGAGCCTTCCGGGTTCTTCAGGTACGAGCGCGTAATTTTAAGGGGCCTCAACTCGTTATACTTTCTGCCGTCTATACGCATTATTACAGTCCTTTCCTACTACTGAAGATCACAGATTCTCTTATTCAATTTTAGCTTTCATCTCTTCGGTTTCAGCAATTACTTTCTTTTCGTTATAGCGGCTAAAAAGATAGAGGCCGCCCAGGCAGAAAACTGCTGCTACTACTCCGGAGATCCGCACCCCCAGATCATCGCCTACATCGCGGCCCAGGACCAGGAGAGAGGTAAATATCAGCATGGCGATCATCTGTCCGATTTTCTGCATGAAAGTGCGGGCCCCGTAATAGATCCCTTCACGATGACTGCCGGTCTTAAGGGCATCGTGCTCAGCAATATCGGCTAAAATAGCATTTGGCAGGATGCCGAATGCTGCCAGCGGCAGTGCTGCGAGCACCGACAGCAGGTAACCCTGCGCAGTTAGCGACAGCGGTACCCAGGGCAAGCCAAAGAGTGAAGTGAGACCGAACACCATGGTGAAAATAATAAAAGCGCCGATGATCATGCTTCTTTTGCCGATGCGGCGGGCCAGTAAATTTACCGCCGGGTAGCAGGCAAAGGAAACTACTGCCATCACGATAAAGAGGATGGAGTAAAACTGCTCCTGCTGGCGCAGCAGCACCGTTACATAGTAGATCAGAGCAGTCTGCAGTATAGTCAGAGCCAGGAAATAAACCATATCGGAGAGAGCAAAGGGTAAAAAGTTGCGGTTTTGGAAAGTGAGCTTAAGCGATTCGAGCATTGGCACCGTTGAGGGCACCCCGCTGCAGTATTTTTTCTCATCGATTGTTATTACAGGCACGTAGAGACAGATCAGGGCCAGGAGTCCGAGCAGGGCAAAGGTAATCCTGATCGCAACAATGCGCTCGAATCCCGCCCCCTCGAACAGGGGAAAGAGCATCGGTGCCTGGGAGGCCAGGGCAGTGCCGAGGAAAAAGGTGAGCGATATATAGGTTGAAAGGTTTAATCTTTCCTGCGGGGTGTGGCCCAGTTCAGCGATCAGGGCAAAGTAGGGCGTAACGTAAATCGTGTAGAAAAGATAGAATAGGAATAACGTAATCGCCAACCAGATTATATTTAAAGCACCGGGCTCTGCTGAAGGTGGAGTGAAAAGCAGGATCATCATCACAACCATCGGCAAGCCACCGACCATCATAAACGAGATCCGGCGACCCCTTTTTGCTGTTGAGCGATCAGAGAGGGTGGCAATCCAGGGATCAGTAATGGCATCAACAAAACGCCCGGCCATCGTGATGAGACCGATGATCGAGATGAATCCAAAGAGGTAAAATGAAGGGAGCAGTTCCGGCAAACGCGCCTCTTCGGGCGGCAAATAGAAGTAAATCAAATAATTAACAACAAGACCAAGCGTTAGGGCCCATCCCAACTGACCTATCGCGTAGGCAATCCCTTTTGATAATGGTAAACTGGGCTTCACAGATTAACCCCTTGTTGGTTAGTTGCGGCAGCTGAGCAGCAAACTACCTCGTGTTACAGTAATTCCCCATTGCTACAAAAATATCCTCCCTGCCGACTGATTGCTGAATAGCTTAGCTGTTCCGCGCCTTTTTTTATCCTCCAGGCAATCAACTAGAGGAAAATAAGGATAAATAAAGAATTAATTACCTTGTTAAAGGAGGTTTGCTGATGGATCTCAGTTATATTATACCCGCCGTTTTAATTCTGGTGGTCGCTTTTACAGTTTACACCTATAACCGCCTTGTTGGCTTACGCAATATGGCCGACACAGCCTATTCGAACATTGACACAATGCTCCAGAAACGCTTTGACCTGGTGCCGAACCTGGTTGAAACTGTGAAGGGGTATATGCGCCACGAGCAGGAGCTGCTTGAAAGAATTACTAAGGCCAGGACCGACTGGCTGAAGGCCTCGACCATGAGTGAAAATGCCGGGGCTGATAACCTGGCTACAGGAGCGTTGAAATCTATTTTTGCCGTTGCTGAAAACTATCCCGACCTGAAGGCTAACCAGAATTTTTTGATGCTGCAGGAAGAACTGGTCGGCATTGAAAATAAGATTGCTTACGCCCGGCAACGTTTCAACCGCACCATCATGGTTTTGAACATGGTAATCGAGCGCTTTCCAACCAATCTGATCGCCAAGCTCTTCGGCTTTAGAAAACGGGAATTCTTTGAGGTGGATTCGGAACAGGCTCGCAGCGCCCCACAGGTCGATATGCAGGGAAGGAGTGAAGCTTAATGGATCCGATTATCAGCCACATCTCCTCGAACAAGCGGCGAACCTTTTTCTTCTTTTTTCTTTATGCTGTACTGTTTGCGTTAATTGGCTATATTTCCGGCATCTACATGGGCAGCCCGGCCTTAGGCTTCGCCATAGCTGCCATAGTTTTCTGCGTGCTTTTTCTGATCAGTTATTATGGCGGGCGCAACGTAGTGGCATCAATGGCCGGCGCCCGTGAAGTGAGCAAATCACAGGAACCTTTTCTCTATAATACAGTTGAGGCTTTGAGCATTGCTGCCGGAAAACCGATGCCAAAAATTTATATAATAGAAACCGATGTTCCCAATGCCTTTGCCGCAGGTCGCAATCCCGATAATGCTATTGTTGCTGTAACCAGGGGTTTACTGAACCGGATGAACCGCCAGGAGCTTGAAGGAGTTATCGCCCATGAGATGGCCCACATTGCCAATTACGATGTTCTTTTAGCCACGGTGGCTGTTGTTTTGGCCGGAGCCATTGTATATGCCAGTGTTATCTTAAGAAGTATGGCCATTTTTGGGGGTGGCGGTCGCAGGAGCGGCCAGGGCAACATTATCGGGATAGTTCTCCTGATCCTGGTGGCGGTAATCGCACCGCTATTTGCCCAGCTGCTGCGTTTTGCCATATCAAGGCAGCGAGAGTATCTGGCCGACGCCACGGCAGCCAATTACACCGGTTATCCGGAAGGCCTGGCCAGCGCCCTTGAAAAAATCTCAACTATGCAGGTGCAACGCAGCCCCCTTGACAACCAGGCGCTTAATGGCCTTTACATAGTAAACCCGGCGCTGGGAGCATCGACGATGAACAAGATGTCAGCAATCTTCTCCACTCATCCGCCGGCAGACGAACGAATAAAAAGACTGCGGGCCATGTAAGTTTTAAAGCAGCACCTGGTAGGCTTTAACTTCTCGCTGCAGTAGCTTTGAACCAACTTCTTCAAAAGGTTTGGGATTGCCGCTGACAAAAAAACGGAAACGAGGCTCATTGCAGCTTAAGTGATTGAAATTGGCATTGCCGCCGAGAATCTCCTCCACTTCGGCGGCAATTTCTTTGGCAGAATCGATCAACTGAATATCAGGGCCGACAACCCCCTGAATTAAGGCGGACATCAATGGGTAGTGGGTACAGCCGAGGATCAGAGCGTCGATCTTCTCCGCTACCAAAGGATCTAAATATTCGTGGGCTACTTTTTGGGCCTCCGGGGTCTCAACCAGGTTGTTTTCAACCAGCAAAACAAAGAGCGGGCAGGCTTTACTGACAATATGCAGGCTGCCATTTTTACTCAGCAGCGCTTTTTCGTATTCTCCGCTGCTGATCGTGCCTACAGTGCCGATTACTCCAATCCGGCGGTTGCGGCTAGAGGCAAGAGCTGCCCTGACCCCGGGCTCGATTACCCCCAGTACCGGCAGATCAATGCTTTCCTGATAAGAAGAAAGGCCCGCCGCTGTGGCCGAGTTGCAAGCTACCACGACCATCTTAATCTCCTGGTGTTTCAAAAACTCAAGCATTTCAGAAACAAAACCGCGCACCTCTTCATAGGAGCGCGGGCCGTAAGGCATGCGGGCTGTGTCGCCAAAATAGACGATGCTTTCGTGGGGCAAGCGTTTACTAATCTCGCGCACAACAGTCAGTCCGCCGACTCCGGAATCGATTACCCCGATCGCTTTGTGATTGTCTTCAGTGTTTTGCTTGATGCTGCTCAACTCTATTTCGCCTTCATCCTGTTGAAATAGCCACCCATAATTTTGCGAGTGTCATAAATAGTGATGAATGCTTCAGGATCATAATCTTTCATTTCTTTTAGAAAATCCGGCAGTTCCTTACGTTTAAGCATCACCTGTAAGGTGCGGTGCGGACCTTCTTTTCCGTAGCAGGGCATTGATGTGACACCATAACCCCGATCACGTAAGTTCTCTTCCAGGCCGTTACATTCATCAATCGTAACTACCTGGGCGTTGACATAGCCGATTGCGATTTTCTCTTCGATCATACTGCCGACTAAATTGCCGGCAGCAAAACCGAGGCCGTAAATAAGGATATTTTGCCAGCGGTCGATATTCTGTAAAACCATGTTCAAAGCGATCAGGTAGATGATTACTTCAAAAAAACCAATAGCTGCGGCGGGATAGGCTTTACCTCTGGTCAGATAAATGATGCGGATTGTCCCAAAACTGACATGAGCAATCTTGGCTGCAAATATCGCCAGATAAGTTAATAAAACAGGCACCTCTAAATCCTCCATTAGCGCTTTGGCGCTTCTAATGTCTGAACATCAGTCCATATTGTAGCAACCTCTCCAGCCGCTGTCAAACAGATTCATTTCTATAAATACTATCCTCTGAAAATGTAAATAATTTTTCACCCTCACCCCCTCACTGGAAATTGGAAACAAGAGGTTGGAAGTTAGAATAAGATCAAGCAATTTTCACCCACCACTGCAAAGATAGAGCATAATTGAGCGGCAGCTGTGCCAGCCTGCCGCTTAATTATAGAGAAATTCAGTTTATCTGTAATGCAAACACAGATCCTTCTTATCAGTAAGTTCCGGACTTAAATGAACGGGAAGCAATCATCTCCAACGCATGGAGGTTCTTGACCCGGATGAATGTTCCTTTCATGCCCAGTGACCGCGATTCAATGATGCCTGCGCTTTCAAATTTTCGCAGGGCATTGACGATCACCGAACGGGTAATCCCAAGGGAATCGGCAATCTTGCTGGCAATAACCACGCTTTCATTATTGGTGATATTTTTAAGAATCTCTTCGATCGCTTCAACTTCAGAGTAAG
>CAYGHB010000097.1:0-6429 GCA_964349375.1 uncultured Syntrophomonadaceae bacterium
CTATTATGCTATTAGTGATAAGATAGCGCTCTACATCGCCGATTGCCGTCGCATGGGTATCGAAGTGCTGCCACCTGATATAAACGAGAGTGAAACCCATTTTACCGTGGTAAACGAAAAAAGGATTCGCTTCGGTTTGGCAGCCGTTAAAAATGCCGGCCTCGGCGCTATTGAATCTATTGTTGAGGCGCGCAAGGAAAAACCATTTATATCTTTGCGCGACTTTGCTTCGCGAGTTGATTTGCGGTCTTGTAACCGCAAGGTCGTAGAAAGCTTGATTAAATGCGGGGCTATTGATTCGCTCGGTGGGCACAGAGCTCAGTATCTTGCCGCGCTTGACGATGCTTTAGCCCAGGGCCAAGCAGTGCAACGTGAGCGTGAAAACGGTCAAATATCGATGTTTTCTTTGATGGAGGATTCTGTACAGCAGGAGTTGCTGGCCGATAACCTCCCCGTAGTGGAGCCTTTTAGCGACAAGGAAAGGTTATCGCTGGAAAAAGAGATGTTGGGATTATATATTTCGGGTCACCCCCTGGAACCTTTCAGGGCATTTCTTGAAAATATGCCCCAGCTTATCAACTGTGCTGAATTAGCTGACGTTGGTGATAATCGTAATGTAAAGATTGGCGGGATTATTGTAGCCGTGCGTAACTTTTTTACAAAGAAAAATAAACAGATGGCCTTTGTTAAGATAGAGGACTTAACCGGTAGTGTTGAACTGGTTATCTTTCCTGAACTCTATGAAAAATCTGTTGCCTTGCTGACCGAAGACACCCTGGTTATGGTTGAAGGTAGAACAGATCAGAAAGAGGAAGAAGATATTAAAATAATCACCGAGTCGCTTAACCCTCTGAATCTGGAGGAAAAATATTATCGTTTAGTAATCGACGAGGGACATGATCATTCAATTCTTGAAAACCTGAAAAACACACTGGTAGCCGAAAGCGGCGCTGTGCCGGTATGCCTCTATTTTAAGCAGGATAACAGAACGCTTATGCTGCAGGAGGAATACTGGGTACGCGATCACCCTGCCTGTCGCCAGCAACTGGAAATACTGCTGGGACCGGGGACGGTCATTGAACAATATCGGCGCCGGGAAATAGAACTATTACATAAGGAGAACCGGTAATGACTAAAATTGCAGTGATGACCAGTGGCGGTGACGCACCCGGTATGAACGCTGCCATACGGGCTGTTGTTCGTTGGGGCATCGGCAAGGGCTGTGAAGTGTGTGGTATACAAAGGGGCTTTAGCGGCTTGTTAAACGGAGAGGAGTTTATTCCTTTCGAAATAGGTTCAGTGGCAGATATTATACACCGCGGCGGGACAATTTTACTTACCGCACGGGCACCTGAGATGCTCGAGTTAAATTGTCAAGTAAAAGCTGCTGCCAGACTAGATGCTGAAGGGGTAGACGGCCTGGTTGTAATCGGTGGTGGGGGCTCAATTAAAGGAGCACAAGCCCTGGTAAAAAATGGTGTTAATGTTATCTGCGTTCCAGGAACAATTGACAATGATATTAATGGTACTGAGAAGACAATCGGCTTTGATACTGCCGTAAATACTATTCTTGATGCAGTTAACAGGTTACGTGATACAGCAACTTCACATGAACGGATCTTTATTCTTGAGGTAATGGGGCGTAGCACTGGCTATCTGGCTCTTGCCGCCGGTTTAGCCGGTGGCGCCGAATCGATTTTGGTTCCAGAGGTTGAATTTAACCTTAATGAAATCTGTGACAGGCTTAAACAGGGCATACAAAGGAAAAAAACGCACAGTATTATCCTTGTGGCAGAGGGCGCTGCCGATGTATTTGAGGTGAAAAAAGAGATCCGCAACAGAATAGAAGCTGATATCCGGGTTACAGTTTTGGGCCATATACAGCGTGGCGGCAGTCCAAGCGCTGTTGATCGTCTGCTGGGCAGTCGCATGGGCGCAGCGGCGGTTGATTTGCTGCTTGCTGGTAAAAGCGGCTTGTTTACCGCAATTTCCGGTGAAGAACTAACAGCTGTTCCACTGGCAGACTGCTTTTCCGGTCAAAAACCTTTTCCGGAAGAACTATATCGTTTGGCTTTGGCCCTGGCCAAGTGATCTTTAAAATAGGTCAATAATTCTTGTTTTAATAAGGTTTACTAGGAGGCTATTTAAATGCGGCGAACTAAAATAGTATGCACTATCGGGCCGAGCATCGATACTGCTGAGAGAATTGCTGATCTAATTGAAGCTGGTATGGATGTTGCCAGGCTTAATCTTTCTCATGGCAAGCGCGAAGATCACCTGCGCCGTCTTGAACTAATCAAGACTGTCAGCATTAAGATGAATCGCAATGTAGGGTCTTTATATGATACAAGGGGACCCGAAGTGCGAACTGGCGATTTAAGCGAAGAACAGGTGGTGCTCATGGATGGAGATGACTTTGTGCTCACCACGGCCTCGGTCATGGGTGATAAAAAAAAGGTTTCTGTAACTTACCCTAACTTGCACCTCGACTTAAAGCCAGGCTGCATTATCCTGATTGATGACGGTCTAATTGAGTTAGAAGTTTTGGAGATTTCCGGTCAGGATATCCGCTGCCGCGTGATTCATGGCGGTGAACTGCGCAGTTACAAAGGTTTGAATACACCTGGCACACGAATAAACCTGCCGGCGATCGGCGACGAGGATCGGATAGATATCATAACAGCTCTCGAGAATGAGGTTGACTTCCTGGCCGCTTCTTTTACCCGCAGCACTGAAGATGTTCTTGAAATCAGGCGTTTAGTTGAAAAACAAGGTGGGAACATCATGATCCTGGCTAAGATCGAGAGCCGTGAGGGTGTTGAAAATTTTGATACAATTTTGGAAGTTTCAGATGGTATCATGGTAGCCCGTGGTGATCTTGGTGTTGAGATTCCCCCTGAGGAAGTTCCCCTGTTGCAAAAAGAGTTTATCAAAAAATGCAACGTGGTTGGCAAACCGGTAATTACGGCCACCCAGATGCTTGACAGTATGATTCGCAACCCGCGCCCGACCAGGGCTGAAGCCAGCGATGTGGCTAACGCTATATTTGATGGAACTGACGCTGTAATGCTTTCTGGCGAAACTGCCATCGGGCGTTTTCCAATCGAAGCGGTCCAAACGATGAGTCGCATCGCAAAGCGAACCGAGGAGGGTTTACAGTATAAAAAAATCATGGAAGAGTTTAGTCTATCGGCCAAAAAAACGGTTACTGATGCAATCAGCTACGCTACTTGTCACATTGCGCATGGACTTGTGGCAGATGCAATAATAACCGCTACCCAGTCTGGCTATACTGCACGTATGGTTTCAAAGTATAAACCGCGTTCACCCATCGTTGCCGTATCTTCAAGACGCCAAGTGGCAGCTCAGCTGACCCTCACCTGGGGTGTGCAAGCAGTAATCAGCCCTCCGACCAGCTCTACCGATGATATGTTTGCAAATGCAATACAGGCTTCTTTGAAAGAAGGCTTAGTTAAAGACGGTAACCTGGTGATTATTACAGCTGGTGTGCCGGTTGGAGTTTCCGGTACGACAAACCTGCTGCGGGTGGAAACCATCGGAGAGATCATTGTCAAGGGAACCGGGGTGGGCAGAGCTGCAGCCAGCGGTGTTGCCTTTGTGATTGAAAATGAAAAAGATCTTGCAAAAATGGAACCGGGAATGATTCTTGTAGCGCGAACAAGCTGTATGGAGTATATGCCCGCCATCGAGAAGGCTGCGGCAATGGTAATAGAGGAAGGCGGCCTTACTTCTCACGGAGCTATCGTAGCAATCAGTCTTGGTAAACCCACAGTTGTAGGTGTTGATCAGGCAGTAGTTTCCATTAAAACCGGTGATTTAATTACTGTTGATGCAATACGGGGTTTGATCTACCGCGGCAAAGCAAACGTGCTTTAACCCGAACTATTTAAGGAGGGGTATTATGAAAAAAAGCGCAGCAAAGGTTGGTATTGTTTATCACCCTGACTATTTAATTCATACCCAGAAACAGCACCCTGAGCGCAAGGAGCGTTTGGAGCACATTAATGCTGCCCTGCGTGAGGAAGGCCTGCTGGATAATATTGTCATGAGTGAACCGAAGCCGGCCGCAGTTGAAGACATTGCCCTGGTGCACAGTCTTGACCATATTAGCGCTGTCGAAGAAGCTTGCCTGTCCGGAAAACAATTTCTGGATATGGATACTTATATTGTTCCTGAGTCATATCAGGTAGCGCTCCTTTCAGCAGGTGGTGCGTTAGAGGGATTGCGCATAGTGATGGGAGACCCGGAACGTAAAACCTTTGTTCTTAACCGCCCTCCCGGGCACCATGCGGAAAAGAACCAGGCAATGGGTTTCTGCCTCTTTAACAACGTGGCTGTGGCTGCGGCCGTTGCCCGACGGGATTTTGGCCTGCAAAGAATTGCTATTGTCGATTGGGATGTTCATCATGGTAACGGTACTCAGCATAGTTTTGAAGATGATCCCGCTGTTCTATTTATCTCTATCCACCAGAGCCCTGCCTACCCGGGATCGGGAAATCTGGGTGAAGTCGGCCGGGGTGATGGCGAAGGCTATACCGTAAACATACCGCTCCCGGCAGGCTGCGGGGACGGGGATTATGTTATATTTTATGAACAGGTCATCATGCCAATACTTGACCTGTATAAGCCTGAGCTAATTATCGTTTCTGCGGGCCAGGATGCTTATCAACATGACCCCCTGGCGGGGATGACTCTGACTCACAAAGGCTATTATTATATGGCTGAAAAGCTGGCTGCGGTAGCGGATCGCTGGGCTGAAGGGCGTCTGCTGTTGTGCCTGGAAGGCGGATACCACTTGCAGGGGCAGGCCGGGGCAGTGGTGCAAATCCTCAGCGCGATCGGCCAGTGGGGCTTGCCGATTAGAGAAAATTCACCTGATCTTGAGCCAAACAGGCAGGTTAAGCAGCGCCTGGAAGAGGTGTTTGCTGTGCAGCGTCGCTACTGGAAAATATAGGTTCAAAGTAGAACAATAATCAGTAACTCAGCTCCATATGGTGAAGAACAATACCGCTTGGCAGCTTAGGGTAGAAGTATGTTGATTTCTGGGGCATAATAATGCCGCGGCTGGCGCGGTCAAAAACAAGATCGATCGGGATAGTAGCGAGAATAAAAGCTGCATCAGCGTTTCCGCATAAAACACTGTCGAGAGATGAAGAAAAATCGTGCGAATAGCTGAGAGTATTTTTTATTGCTTCAGCGCCCGCTTCAGCGCTCAGAACCGGTTTGAAAATGCGATCGTGCAGCAGCGATACTGGCAACACATCAACGCTGGCAAAGTCCTTTGGAATTAACAGGCTGGCGTTTTCTTTGGTAATAAAACCGAAACCATTTTTCGTGCGGCTCTGTCGGACTAACCCCTGCCAGTATTCCTGGAAATCTAACTGTCGCGGATCGCCAAAATCAATAGTTGTAAATTGATCATTTATTACCTGATGAAGGGCATTGATATCTTCACTGTTAAGACCGCTTAACAGGCGGTGGGTCGGTAGCATTAATAGGCCGGAGTCATGGATGCTGACCATAACCGTAAGAATGTTTGCAGCGCCGGGTGGAATAATGTCTTTACTATCCTGAATATCCTGATAGTATTTCAATGCTGTTTCATAGCGGTGGTGGCCGTCAGCAATTAGAAGCGATTGATCGGCCATATAAGCTGTAAAATCTGCCTGCAGAGCGGAATCGGAGATTACCCAGATACGATGTGTTTGACCGCTATCTTCAATTGCTTCAAATAAAGGTTTGTCATTGTTTACCCGGGCAAAGAAGTCGGACATCCGTTTTTCAGGGTCCGGAAAAAGGGTAAGGATCGGGCTAATATTGGTGCGAGAACTGCTAAGCAACTGCAGGCGATCTTTTTTGGGTCCGGTCAAAGTCAGTTCATGGGGCAGAACCACTTTTGACTGATAAGATTCGAGCCCGAGAGCGGCCACGATCCCACGCCGTTTATAGATGATAGAATCGTAAGTGTAGGACTGCTCATAAAGGTAATAAAGGGGCTCACCGTCAGCCTCTAATATTCCTGCATTCAACCACTTATTTAGCGTGTCTGAGGCACGGGTGTAGCGGTTATTGTTGTCATTGTCGGCAGGATAGGTTCTTCCATATTCGAGACGGATTATATTATAGGGGTTTTTCTGATGAAGCCTGTCTTGTTCTTCAGCGCTGATTACATCATACGGTGGTGTAATCACTGCACCGGGATCGCTAATTAATGAAGGGTTGTATCTTATTGCTTTGAACGGTTTGATTGCAGCCATTATATTCCTCCGCTTAAACTTCAAAAAACTCTTTAGTCTAGCGCCGGCACCACAATTATTCTATAATATAAGCAAGGGCAATGCAACCTGGAAGCTCTTCCAGAGCTGACGCATCAAAATAAATAGCCCTACCGGTCGGGGTTTACGGAAG
>CAYGHB010000098.1:0-6428 GCA_964349375.1 uncultured Syntrophomonadaceae bacterium
GACGGGGTCAACTGGGTTAATGCGCCCTTCATCGCCAAGGCCCGGGGCATAGCAGTGCGTGAAACATCGACAACCGAGGTTAAGAACTACAGCACCCTGATTACTTTGAAAGGGCGCTCCGGCAGTGAAGAGCACCTGATCGCCGGTACCATTTTAAACAACGAGATGCGCATTGTCAGGATTGACGAGTTCCAGATTGAAATTGTCCCGGCCCTCTACACTCTGATGACCACTCACCTTGATGTGCCTGGGGTGGTCGGCAAAATCGGCACCCTGCTGGGCAGCGAAAAAATTAACATTGCCTCGATGCAGCTCGGGCGCAAGACTATCGGCGGCAAAGCAATTATGTCCCTGCAGATTGATAACAAAATCAGCCCTGAAACTATGCAGAAAATAAGGGATCTGGGGATCTTTGAATCTGCCCACTTTGTTGATTTTGGGCTCAAGGTCTCCGGACCGAAATAAAATCAGAATAAGGAGATGAGCAAAGATGATAAAAGTTTATGCCCTAAGCACCTGCCCCTGGTGTAAAAAAGTGAAAAGATATTTGGATGAGCAACAAGTTCAGTACGATTGCATTGATGTTGACCTGGCCCAGGGTCAAGAGCAGAAAGAAGCCCTGGAAGAGGTTGAAAGATTGACCGGTCGGCGTTCCTTCCCTGTTACAGTGATTGGTGAAGCAGTAATTCAGGGTTACAAGGAAGATGAAATTGAAAGAGCGTTAAAAAGTGAAGTCTAAGATCTACTGTGAAGTCTGCCGTGTTTCCTTCGTTTACAGGGAAGAACCTGAAAAGGGCCAGGTAGTGATCTGCACCGTTTGCGGAGCGGAGCTGGAAATTACCGACCTGGAGCCCGAGGTTAAAGCCCGGCGCTATCCGCAGGATCCGGAAACAGAGATCCGCAACCGTTCAGAAAACTTTGCCCGCCTGCGCGGCTATACCTTTAATGAGGATAAGGAACTGGTGATCGAGGGCTTAATCGGCAAACATGAAATGTACAGCGATTTTTACTGTCCCTGCCGTTTTGACAATACCCCGGAAAATATCTGCCCCTGCCTGGAAACCCGCATGGGTGATGTTAAACGGATGGGACACTGTTTCTGAAACCTCTATCATTTAAAGGGGTGAGTTTCACCCCTTACACGAAGCGGTAACTTTAATCGACCAGTGAGGGTGATTACAAGATGAAGTTAGATTTTGTCCGCGGTCACATGGGTGGCAACCTGATCATCCTGCTCCGGGGCGAGCAGATCCCTGAAGGGTTCGAGCTTGAGACAGCGGTTAAACTGATGGGCCCCAATTATCTTCATGCCCATGAAGCAGGGATTCTTTATCCCGGTAGCAGACCGGGGGAGATCGAGGTTAAAATTGTTGAACCCTCGGTGCCCTGCTTCATCAGCGCCTGCGGCGGTTTTACCCAGGTTTTAGGCGCTGCCCTGGTTGAAACTGAACTGGGCAGTTACTTTGGGGTTGATACCAAGCGTAATCCGGTAGTAGCGATGCTCTTAACCGGCTGCGGCCCGACAGAGCTGAAGATTGATACCGAAGGACAAAAAGCTTTAAGGATTAAAACCGACATGGATTGCTTTGTCACGGAAAGTTACGACAGCGGGGTAGGCGCTTATAGTTACGGCAAGCTTCAGTATATGCGGGCCGGTAAGTTTTTAGTAATTAATGCTGACCACTTCGAGGCAGCATACCCCGGTCTCGATTTTGTCAGCTGGGATCAGAAGACCCGTGATATTTTGCAGGCTATTCAGCATGATTTTATGGAAAGAACCGGTGAAATCGAGCCCAATGTAACCTTATATGACTGGCATCCTGAAAGAAAAGGCGATCTGCGGGTGGTTTTCCCCCATTACGTACAGGACGATTTTTTCGAGCCCTCCTGCGGCACAGGTTCTGTAGCTTTAGGGATTGCTGTGCTGGCTGCCGGTGAGCTGGATCAACTAACCACCTCGGCTGATGGCAGTTATACTCTCAACATCGAATCAGGCGGTGGAATCGAGCTCGGAGGCCCCGATATAACCGCGCTTGAGATAAAGGTAGATAGCGGCTTTGTAAAATCGGCGGTTTTTTCACACAGCCGGGTTGAAATTACCGCTGTCGGAGTCGCCATGATTTAAATATTTTGGAATATATAAGCCAGGCTACTAACTTCAAAGAGCGATCGATCTGGAAAAGATGCATAATATCTCGTTTTGGGATGCTATGATTGTCAGCAGCGCTCAGCAGATGAACTGCAAAGTGTTATGGACTGAAGATCTCAACAGCGGTCAATACATTGATGATTTGATTGTTAGGAACCCCTTCAGCTAATGACCAAAAAACTCTATATTAACCCGTTGCTAAAGGACTGCAAGTGGAAGACTTCATTCCAGCTTATCTCCAACACAGCGATTCTAAATCCATCCTGATCATCCTCCCATAGACAAAATAACGTCTGTTTTATCATTGCGGCACCTGTTCTTACCCGCTATTCAATTATTGGTGAAGCCTTTTCCGGATCGATAGCTGATAAACCTTAAATTACTTTGAATCTCAGCTATTTCTTTTCCGTTGCTTCCCGTTTTAATTTGTTTCCCTGGGGATCAGACTTTTTTCTATGACCGGTGTATTATAGAGTGGAAAGCCGAAATGGTGGTGTAAAGTTGCAGGAGCTTTTTCGCGAAATGGTTGAAACTCATTCGGACAAAATTTTCCGGCTGGCCCTGCGTTATACAGGGGATCAAACCCGGGCCGAGGACCTGGCCCAGGAGACTTTCCTGCGGGCGTATAAGAATCTGGCCAGTTACGACCGCAGTAAACCGGCGGGACCGTGGTTATGCACCATTGCCGCCAATCTTTGCCGGAATTGGTTAAGAGACAACCGGGAGCTGCCTTTTGATTTTACGGAAGAAAGTTTTCTGCCGGCCGAATCCGGTCCCGAAGAGCTTTACCTGCAAAAAGAAAGTGAAACAGAGGTGCTGCAGGCCTTAGGTAAGCTACCGCTGATTTACCGCGAAGGCCTGCTGCTCAGGCATGTAGGAGAGTTGAGTTACGGCGAGATTGCCGAAGCCCTGAAGCTGGATTTGAGTATCGTTAAAAACAGGCTTTACCGGGGCCGAATGATGCTGAAAGAATCTTTGATTGGAGTAAGGGAGGGGTAAATAATGGAGCGCTGTCCGGATCAACTGACAATTCAGGCCCTGGCCGACGGGGAAGAGCAGGATCTACAACTACTGGCGCATGTCCGAAGTTGCCCGCACTGCAGGGAACAGCACAACAAGCTGAGGGCCCTGGTAACAATGGCTGATGGCCTGAAGAGCGATGCAAAACTGCAGGCTGACTTTATGCACAAGCTTGAGAAGAGGCTTAAACCGGCAACCTTCCCCGCAGCCCTGGTTGCCGCCCCTGGTTTTGCCCTGATCCTGCTCAGTCTGCTGCTGCTCGGGCCAGGCTATCTTGAGTGGTGGTTTTCGGTGGGTATTACCCGCCAGGTGGGTCTGATTCTTGACGCTTTCCTTGATCTGCTCGCTTTCAGCAGGTGGGTGGGGCCAACCTGGATGATCGCCGGCCTGGCAGCCCTGGTGGCGATGGAGCTTTTTATCTTAAATATGATTAGAAATGTGGAGGGATGGCAAAGTGTTTAGTAACAGAAGTAAAAGGATCATAACAGTAGCAGTGGCCATGTTGTTGCTTCTTTCAGTGCTTTCAACCGGGCTGGTTTTAGCCCAAAATGAAGTCATCATCAATGAAGATATAAACAAGGCGGCCGGCAACCTGGTCATTAATCGCGATACGATTGTAAACGGCGATGTAACTTTGAACTTAGGCGAGCTGACCGTCGAAGGAGTGGTCAATGGCGACGTTAACAGCAACATGGGCAAGGTGATCATTAACGGAGATATTAACGGCGATGTTGTAGCCAATATGGGCCAGGTTACCGTATCCGGAAATGTCAGCGGCGATGTTCGTTCGCGGATGGGCGAGATTATGATTAGCGGATCCGTGGGCGGTAATGTTGATGCAGACTTAGGGGCAACCAGGGTTGGCGGTTCGGTAGGTGGCAATGTCGGCTCAGGCTTCGGGGAGCTGCTGATCAGCGGCGCTGTATCGGGCAATGTTTACAGCAAAGGTGGCAATGTGGTTATTACCGGGATTGTCGATGGCGATGTTACACTCGAACAGGGCGTGGTGGAAGTCGGGCCGCAGGGTGTGGTAAACGGTCAAATTTACGTGGCCCGCGGGCTGATCAAAAAGGCTGATACGTCAATTATCGGGGCGGTTAAAATTGACGAGGAACTCACCTCCTCTGCACTGCAAAATAGTGATCGTGATTTAGGATACAGTTTTGAAGGGGTTGACGAAGACTTAGTTGACGCGATTGTGGATCGGATGGACAGGTCATTTGATAAAGCTTTTGACCGCTTCAACTTTATGCCACATATGATGCGCAACCGGGGCTGGAATTTATACCCCTTCCCGAGCATTAGTCCTTACGGGAATGTTGCCCGTGGCATCATTAATATGCTGATTATCTTTGCTCTCACTGCCCTTACCTACACTCTCTTTCCAGGGCCGAGCAGGAAAGCGGCAGAAGCGGTAACTATCAAAAGCGGGCCTGTCATTGGCTGGGGTTTACTGGTTGCCTTGCTGGCCATCCCCCTGATGGTGCTGCTGGCGATAACGATCATCGGGATCCCGCTCATTATTGTTGAAATAATTGTGCTGGCCCTGGCGGCGCTGCTCGGATACACTGGTATCGCGCTGCTGGTGGGGGAGAAGGTTGTCACTACGGCATCTGCAAGAACAGTTAACCCGCTTGGCGCGATCGCTATCGGGGTTCTGATCCTGGGGCTGGTGGCGATGATACCCTTCTTTGGCTGGCTGGTTTCGTTCGCCATCTTTGTGCTGGCTCTAGGGGCTGCCTTCACGACCCGTTTCGGTTCGGCAAAAGAGCCGGTGACCGAGATTGTCATTCAGACAAAGGAAGCTGAAGCAGAGAAAGAAACAGAAGTGGAGATTGAAAAAGAAGTAGAAGTAGAAAAAGAAAATGGGGAGAACACTGACGCCTAGTGAACAGGCTGCGGTAGTTATCCTATACCTAATATTTCGAGCAGGTGGTCGCGCATTGCTGATGGCGCAATCACCTGCTTATGTTTTATCTCTTTTTCCGCAAGGCCGGCCAGGTTGGCAGGCACTGTAGTGCCGGTTTCAGAGGATAGTACTTTAAGTAGCTCCGTTTCGCTTAAATACTGGTTAAAGCGATTGCCCAGAATCGCCCTGGTAACGCTTCCGGTAAACTTATAGGGGCTTGCGGTCGAGAGGATTACTGTCGGTAAATTGTCGGTTTCCTGCTCCCAGTAATCGGCAAGCACTGCCCGGCCCACAGCGGTATGTGTATCGATCAGGTAGTTGTGGTGGTTGTAAACATCTGCTATTGTAGCGCTGGTTTTCTGATCATCGGCGTAGCCGGACCAGAACAGCTCCTTGATTTTCTGGTGCACCTCATCATTAACAGTATATTCGCCATTTTGCTTAAGCTGCCCCATCCAGCTGTTAACCAGTTCTGCGTCCCTGTTGCTCAGTTCAAAAATCAGCCGCTCCAGGTTGCTCGAAACAAGGATGTCCATCGAGGGGGATAGGGTTTGGTGCAGCGGCCGGCGGCAGTTGTAGGTGCCAGTGCCTATAAAGTCACTCAACACATTATTGCGGTTGGCGGCGCAAATCAGGCGGTTAACGGGCAGGCCGAGCCGGTAGGCGTAGTATCCGGCCAGAATATTGCCGAAGTTGCCTGTAGGCACTACAAAATTTACTTTTTCGCCGCTGCGCAAACCCCTTTTTACCAGCTCTAAGTAGGCGGCAAAGTAGTAGACAATCTGCGGTAGCAGCCGGCCCCAGTTGATTGAGTTGGCTGAAGAGAGCCTTTTTCCGGCTCCGGCCAGGGTAGCTGCAAGTGGGGAGTCGTTAAAGAGGGTTTTGACCCCGTTCTGGGCATCATCAAAGTTGCCTTTAACTGCAGCTACAAAAACATTTTCACCCTCCTGGGTGGTCATCTGCAGCTTCTGAATTTCGCTTACCCCTGTTTCGGGGTAGTAGACGATGATTTTGATGCCGGGAATGTCTTTGAAACCTTCCAGGGCTGATTTTCCGGTGTCGCCGGAGGTGGCTGTCAGGATCACAATCTCTTTTTCTTCTCCGCGCTGCCGGATAGCAAGGCGCATCAGATATGGTAAAAGCTGCAGGGCAATATCTTTGAAGGCAGAAGTGGGCCCGTGCCAGAGCTCAAGCACCGAGAGCTTTTCATCAAGAATGTGCAGCGGGGTTATGTCGGGATGATCAAATTTATCCGGACCGTAGGCTTTATTAAGGGCATCTTTTAGGTCATCGTTTTCAAAACCGGTTAAAAAAGGGGTGAAGATGGTTTTGGCGAGCTCCCGGTAATCG
>CAYGHB010000099.1:0-4428 GCA_964349375.1 uncultured Syntrophomonadaceae bacterium
CAGCGGGTGGCGATTGTTTTTTTCTTATGATTTTTGGCCACAACGCAAATAGCTTATCTATAAATCCCATTGACTAACTATTCTTAGATACAATACAATAGAAAAACATTGCTTGAGAGGGATTTAATAATGAAAAGTACCTTTTTGGGCTGCTGATAGTTGTAGCAGCAGGAGTTGCTATTTTGTTGTTTTTGCTAAGGAAGAAACTTTTATTCTGATGCAGGCAGAAGGCTTAGATGTGCCCTATATCCCGATGTTTTTCTTCATTGTGCCCGGGGAAAGTTCATTGCAAACGAAGCAGTTGTATTTAGTTTTGAGGATATAGCTCGGTTTGTGGACCAAATAATCAGTTAAGGCCAGTAGTCAGCCTTGCTAACGAGGATAAAAGGTTAAGAATCGAACAACAGGCAGATGATGATATCCTCGTTCTTTACCGCATTGACTTAATATGATGTAAACTGATGAAAAACAAAGGGAAGAATATTATTGATTGAGATTTTTGCACCTGCTGATCAGTTCGCTCATGAACTGTTCCCGGTTTTCAGGTGAGACATATGTAGTACCAAGCACATAACCCTTTCCATGCTGTTTTACTTCAATACGGTCCAGGGAAAGAGCCATCGAGGAAAGCATATTCCGGCTAAATTTTACCGATTTGATCTTTGGATACGGAATTTTTTCAGAAAATGGACCACATTTACAGTAAAGGTATTCGTCCCTTAGTTCATAATATGTTCCGAAATATATCCAAAGTAGAAGCACTATAGTCGGCAAACCGATAGCATAGTTAATAATTGCCTGATCATGAAATAAAGCTATTGTGCCTGCCATGATAAGAATTCCACCCCAGATTATTATAGAAACCCATAAGTCAATCTTTGAATTGACTCTCATGGTTTTATCTTCCTTTTTATAGCGGATCTATAATTGGTTAAAATCGAAAATAGTCAGGTTTTCAAAACCCAGATTCCTGTAGGGTATGTAATACATATTGTAATTATCGTCACCGGATAAGGTAAATTCCAGCTCGGTAGAGCCCAGCGTAAAGGTTAGATCTCTGAATACCTCATCGATGCTCAAGGTAGTTGCGCCAAGCCAGGCAGATTGTTCCAGGTAAGCGCTGTATAGCGCCTCACGGTAATTAAATCCCGGTTTAAAGCAGTCAGCAAGCTTAAGTAGCTGCCCATCTTTAGAGTAGCACTCCAGAAACAAGATCGTTTCAGCCGTTTCAATACCATGGGTAAATAAACTGTAGCGCAAAATATAATAAGGTCCTAAAAGGTTTACACTGATGGACACGTCACAGGAAGCAATTTCATCCATGCTTTCCGGTTGGTAGTTTTTTAGCCGCTCAAGAGTCGCTTCAGCTTCCCGGCGCAGCTCGGAAATTTTCAGTTCTAAAGACTTGGGCAGACTGTTCGGGTAAGAATAATAAAGATATGTAAGTATATTTCCAGTGCTTCCTGCTTCTTCGAAAAAGATCATTTGGGAAAGATCGGGTTCTTGTCTGTGGACAAACTCTATTTCTAAGCTTTCTGTGTCCATGTAAAGCGCGTTTTTCTCACTCCTGAACCGTTCTTCGATGGCCAGGTGCCCATCAAATAGGCTGAAGGGCAGATATATTTGTGCCGGGTAAAAGTTGTGATCAAATTCAGGGTTCAGGTAATCAATGACAATACTGATTCCGCCGTTCGTTAGGTAATATTTTTGCGTATCCGGCAGGCCTTTGAATGGTCCGGCCAGCAGGGGTGTGTCGAAGGGCATCAGATCAAAAACCTGCTCATCGGCAGCATGTTTACCGGCAAGCTTATCGGCAACCAGATCATTTATATAAGCCATCGCCGTAGAAGGGTCGGCAAATAATTCAGGCAGCAGGATCTGCCTGCCGCTGCGCAGGTCAAAGTTGAGGCAATTGGCGCGGCCAATAAATATTAGGGGCGGGAAATCATTGTGGCTTTCGGTTTCGGGGCTTCCTTCCTGGTAGATCGGCAGCTCGTAGGTCAGATCGCTGGACACATAAACAGAGAGGATATTGTTGTAATTAAAAGTGGGATAGGCATAAAGATTTTGAACTGCTAACTGAGCCCCATCGGGAACTGCCCGGTAGATTCCGCGGTAAGGAGGCAAACCCGATTGGATAATTATATCGTAAGCCTCGTCCAAGCTGCTGTTAATTAGCTCTTCTACCTTACTGTCGGCCAGGCCTCTGATATAGATTACTTCGCTGAAGAGGTCGCCAGGAAGAGAGACCGGTTCGGTCTCAAAGTTAATCGGGTTTGCAACCACAGTTAGCAAGATTTCCGGACTTAGTGCAGGTAAATCAAGATAATAGGGGGCATGTTCCGGAGTTTCCTGAGAGGTAGCTGGTTCGCGTGACACCTCTGCCGAGCAGCCGCAGCATAAAAACAGCGAAAACAGCAGCAGGGTAAAGAACTGAAGCCTTGCCGGTAAATTGCCGGGTGGTGAAGCCGCCGGTCTATCTGCAGGCTTAGCGGAGTCGAACATAGCCTGTAGCCTCGGCAAGTTCTTGTCCTGACTCCGAGAGCAGCCACTCGATTACCTGCCTGGCGGGGCTGTCCTGCGGTTCATCAGCCCTGATCACAGCGTAGTAAGCTGTAGTATAGCGATACTCACCGGAGCTGATTGATTCTGCGGTGGGGGCGACTCCATCAACCTCCACCAGCTTGATCTTTTCAGCGCCCCACATATCCATGACAAAATAATAATAAGAATAACCGATTGCGTCGGGCTGGTTGTTGTAAGCGGCCACGGCATCAATAAGCATTCCCATTTCGGCGATAACCTGCTCCACGGGGGGCTCCTGTGGCAGCAGTTCCCGCATAACCAACTCCAGGAAACCGGTTTGGCTGCCGGAGTTTACCGGTCTCTGGTAGGCCACAATGGGTGTATCCGGTCCGCCAAGTTCACTCCAACTTGTGATGGTCCCGCTGTATATCTGCCGGATCTCTTCATGGGTCAGAGCCGCCACAGGGTTATCAGCATTAACCAGAAAAACAAAAGCTTCGCTGACAACCGGTATTACCTCCAGGGTAACACCAGCTTCCTCAGCCAACTGCAGCTCTTCCTTTGAAGGTGCGGTAACAAAAATCAGGTCGGTATTATGATCAATCAGGTTAATATAGGCCGGGTGAGTTTTGTTGTGCAAAATATAGGGGCGAACTTCTTCCGGTTGCATCCCTGAAAGTTCTGCGGCAACCGCTTCGGAGAGCGGAATAGTAACCGTGGATCCATCTACCCGCGGGTAGGTTTCAATTGTAAAAGAAGGGGTACTTTTTTCAGCATTGTCTTTTTCGCCACTGCAACCGCTAAAAACCGGCAGAGCGAGAAAAAGCATAATAACGATGAATGCACTAGAGGACAGTCTAAACTGGCGAACCGGCACCGGTAACACCTCCATATAATCCGCTACAGGACAAAGCACACAGGGTGAAAGACCCAAAGGAATTTATAACTTATTATCAATGCAATGGTTGTTCAAGTTCATAAATATAATAACGGGTGGTTAGCATGCGAGTCATCACAAATAGCTGTTCGCCGCTGCGGGAATAAAAAAGGCCCGCGCCCATCTGTTCAACAAATTGCCAACCCTGTAATGCTAAACGCTTGTTGAAGGGTTCGTGCGAGCCGGCTTTTTGCATGTATTTAGTGCTAGAAACCGGCGCAACGTCCGTATAATTTAATTCAAGTTTCAAGATAGCTATAAATACGGGCAGGGGATTACCTTCCTGCACGATTACCGGCTGGGATAATACACTGATACCCAGAAGTAATAATATGGCCACAATCAGCAGTAAGATTTTTGTGTTCAACAAACCACCTCTCGATAAACTGCTTTCTTCATTAATTCCTCCTAAATTCCACGTCAAATCCAAAAATCCCTTTTCCAGCATTTTTTATAGGAATCCAGGTATCTTTTCGATAACGCACTTTTTTCGCCAACAACTCTCAGCTTTTTTAGCACCCTCTATCATTGCCGCCTGAAAAGAGCATTCTCCATCAAGGGAAGGTTCTTTCGCGTTGTTAGCGGATCTATTACCATAATATAGAGGGTAAGAAAATTATAAATCAATTTGCATCGCTTCGCCGCGGTCAAAACACCCTGCGGATTGATCCGCCTTTAATAATTGACGAAGCAATTCTGGATAGCTTTGTTGGGGAACTGAAGAATATTTTAAAAGAGCTTTCCTGATGCAGGGAGTATGGTGCGATATTTATTACATTTTCTCTTCATAAAGCAGGCAAAATTTTTAAGCTAACGCCATCTATTATTTTACGATTGTCGGGAGTATAATCAGGTTAACAACTGAACCGGCAGCTGTGAGCATAAGCATTTATGACTTTGCAAGAAGGAGGTCCTGTGCGATGGAATGGTCCTTAACCCAAATGGTGATTTTTGGGCTGTCCATT
>CAYGHB010000099.1:4528-6412 GCA_964349375.1 uncultured Syntrophomonadaceae bacterium
AAGCTGCCGGTAAAGATTTTTTGTCAGTAAAGGGGATGAGGGTCAATAGATAAAGCAAAGATCGAAAAGATAATCGAAGAATATGCCGGGGCTTACCCGCACAGTGACGACACGGGCTGGGAAAAGCCGCTGGTGGCCTACGCCCGGGCTGATGATCCTCTCTTATGGCAGTTAAAGGAACTGGCCAGCCCGATTCATGAAAAGCCTACTGATTTCCTGAAAGAGGCTAAAACGGTAATCACCTATTTCATCCCGTTTAAAGAACAGGTAGTTAAGAGCAATTTAAAGGGGCGCTACTGTTCGAAAACCTGGGCCCTTTCCTACATTGAGACTAATAAGCTGATCGCTGCCTTGAACCAGCAGCTACAGGAGCTGCTGATCAAAGAGGACTACCGTGCGGTTTATGTGCCGGCGACGCATAATTTTGATCCTAAAACGCTGCTCAGCGGCTGGTCGCATCGCAGTGTTGCCTACATCGCGGGGCTCGGCACTTTTGGGGTGAACCACATGCTGATTACCAAGGCCGGCTGCTGTGGCCGGATCGGCAGCTTAGTCACCGATCTTGAGCTGGAGGCGACGCCCCGACCGATCGAGGAGTACTGCCTTCACCTTGCCGGCGGCAGCTGCGGCCGCTGCGCGAAAAAATGTGTGAACAGCGCATTAAGTTTGGAGCATTTGGATAAGCAGAAGTGTTATGAGATCTGTTTGATCAATGTGGAGAGACGGGCCGATCTGGAGAGTATCACCGATGTGTGCGGCAAGTGTTTGGTTGGGGTGCCCTGTTCCACATGCATACCATCGAAAGAGGGTTCGGCTTTGGCAACACAGGGTGGATAGCTTTTCACTTAAACCCCGATTCTCCCCCTCAAGGGGGAAGGTATTGTAATATATAAAATAATAAGATAGTATGAATAAAATCGGGGCGAAAAGAGGTTAGTTGCTTTCGCTGCCGCAGCAGAGTTCGCTCTGCGATTTTTTATATTTAAAGACGCTTACAAAGATAGCGGGCAGAAGGTGAAAAATGATCATGAAAAATATAATCCAAAATAAAAGTAAAGATCTGCAAAATGAAATTGACAGCTACTTAAAATGTATAACCGAGTCTTCCCTGCTTTTCTTTGAAGGAGCCAAGGAAGCCTACCGGGGCGATTACGATGATGCAGAGATCAGGTACCGCGATATCGCCGAGCTGGAAAGAAAAGCAGATGAACATCTGAAAAATATCCAGTATAAACTTTATGCCTACAATATTGCGCCCGATTCGCGGGCCGATATTTTCGAACTCTTAGACGGCCTGGATGATATTGTCGATCGGGCGAAGAAAAATATCTTTCAGATCTGCGTCGAAAAACCGGTCATTCCGGACTCTATGAAAGATGATTTTATCGCTATCACCGCAGCTTCGGTTGACGCTGTCGACATTTTGATCCAGGGAGTCCGCTCATTTTTCGAAGATGTTAATACCTTAGAGGGCTATATTAAAGATGTTTACCTTTACGAGAAGAAGGCTGACGCCCTGGAAGAAAAAATCAAGCGCAGCATCTTTCAGTCTGGGGTAGTCGATGAACTGGCCCGAAAATTTCAGCTGCGCTATTACGTGGAAAAAATGGCCATGCTCTCGGACTTGGCTGAAGATCTGGCCAAGAAAATGCTGATGTACAAAATTAAACGGATCATTTAAGAAACGGCTGAAAACCTGTTTTCTGCAATAAAAATTATAAAGGTAACCGGAGGCCGGCTTTAGATGTTTGCAAAATTGTTTTACTTAAGCAGCGGCTTATTTATGGGTTGGTCACTGGGCGCCAACGATGCCGCCAATATATTCGGCACTGCCGTAGGCACCAAAATGGTTCGCTTTACAACTGCAGCGATCATCAGCAGTGT
>CAYGHB010000100.1:0-6315 GCA_964349375.1 uncultured Syntrophomonadaceae bacterium
GGGCCGGCAGCGTCGCTTTGGCTTTTTTTTGATCAGCTTCAACCGGCTTACCAAGTTCTGCGATTGTTGCCTTGCTGTCCAGTAGGTCATCAACGATCTGAAAGGCCTTACCGGTTAAGCGGGCAAAACTGCTGAGCACTTCGAGCTCTGACTCTCCTGCTCCGGCCGCCAGCGCCCCACACCTGAGTGCTGCGCTAAAAAGCGCCCCGGTTTTAAGAGCGGCAATCTCTTCAACTTCGGGCGGGGTCAGGCTTTTGCCTTCAGCCACAAGATCGAGCTCCTGTCCGCCGATCATTCCCCAAACGCCGGCCGCAGATGCCAGTTCGTGAGCGATCCGGACTGCATGATCAGCTTGCTGTTCTTTACGGCCATAGGCGGCAACTTTTTCAAAAGCCATCGTCAGCAGGGCGTCACCGGCCAGGATGGCTATTGCTTCGCCGAACACCCTATGGCAGGAAGCCTTGCCGCGGCGCAGATCGCTGTCATCCATCGCCGGCAAATCATCATGAATGAGCGAATAGGTATGGACCATTTCCAGGGCACAGGCAACTTCGATCACCGCCTCCTGCTCCGCTCCGAGCACCTGGGCGCCGGCAAGACAAAGGATCGGCCTTAACCGTTTGCCGCCTGCCTCAATACTGTAACGCATGGCATCGGCAACTTTAGAGCTGCCGGCAGGGGGCAGGCTATCCATCAGGGCCCGATCGACGCTCACCTTTGCCTCCTCGATATACTGTTCAAGATCGGGCATCAGGAGAGCGTCTCCTCTTCTTCATCGTCAACTACAAGGTCCTCGCCCGCCATGGCCTGCTGTTCTTCCTTGAGCAAATGATCGACCTTGAACTCAATCTCAGCCAGCTTCTCCCTGCAGTAGCGCGACAGAGCTATTCCTTCCTGGAAGGCGTTGATTGATTCTTCCAGCGGAATCTCCCCATCTTCAAGCTTACTGACAATCACTTCGAGCTTCTTTAATGCTTCTTCATAACTGAGCTTTTCCAACTGTTCTGCGCTTTTCTTATTCTTCAAAAGCCACTTCCTCCTCTACCGCTTCAGTGCGGCAGAATGCCCGGCCATCGGTAAAATTAAGCTGCAACCTGCTGCCAACAGCCAGATCTTTAACTGAGCGAACGATCCGGCCTTCTTGATCACGGCAATAGCTGTAACCCCGGCTCATCACTTTGAGGGGGCTAAAACTTTCCAGTTTTTCTGTCCTGGAAACAAGATCAAGCCCTTTTAAACGGAGCAGACTGACCAAGTTCTTTTTCAGTGCGCTATCACTGCGCACCAGGGTTTCGCGCTGCTGCGCTATCCTTCTTAAAGGAGCCTGAAAAAAACGCTCGCCGGTGCTTTGGTCAAGTTTCTGTTTTTCCCTTAAAATCCTGCCACGCAGGGCTAACGCTGCCCGCCGGCGAAGCTGCACCAACAACTGCAGCTGATCATCTAAGACGGGGACGGCAAGCTGCGCTGCCGCCGTGGGTGTCGGCGCCCGCAGGTCGGCTACAAAATCGGCGATCGTAAAATCTGTTTCATGGCCGACGGCAGATATTACCGGTAGCGCCGAACGATCAATGGCCCGGGCCAGAGCTTCATCGTTAAAAGGCCAGAGATCTTCCAGCGAACCGCCTCCGCGGGCCATGATAATTAAATCAATATCGCTTCTGCTGTTTACCAGATCAAGCGCCCTGACCAAATCCGGGGCCGCACCGGTCCCCTGGACCAGGCACTCAACCACCAGCAGCTCTAACGCGGGGAATCTTTTCCGGAAAACGGTCAGCATATCCTGCAGGGCGGCGCCGGTAGGGGAGGTAAGCAAAGCAATCTTGCGGGGCAGCTTAGGCAGGGCTTTTTTATTTTCGGGGCGGAAGAGCCCTTCTGCTTCGAGTTTGTTTTTCAGCTGTTCAAAAGCCAGGTAGAGCGATCCGACCCCGGCGGGTTCCATCTCGCGCACGTAAAGCTGATAAACCCCATCGGGTTCATAAACAGAGATACTGCCGTTAACCAAAACTTCCATGCCATCAGCCGGCTTAAAGAGACAGCGCGCGTTGTCGCGGCTAAAAAAAACAGAGCGCAGCGAAGACGAGCCGTCTTTGACTGTAAAATACATGTGCCCGGAGCGGTGATGCTTAAAATTGGAAAGTTCACCGCTAACCCAGATATCCTGCAGGTTTGGGTCGCCCATAATCAGGCTTTTCAGGTAGCGGTTTAGTTCAGAGACCCGGATGATGCGGTTCTTGTTTGCCATTTAGACTTTTTAAGCCTGCCCAACCTGCTGATTAGCCGCCGGGCATCAGGCTCTTCATCTCCTCACGGATATCATCAAGATTGCTGTACTTCCATCTTGCGCCAAGCGCACGGGCCAGATCGCTGATCAGGCGCCACCCTTCCCTAACCTCCGGCACAAGCTCGATCGCCTTTTCGTTAAAGCGTATCTGGTTGGCGGCATTGATATAGAGACCTTCCTGCGCCGCGGAAGGAGGCATAGGGAAGAGCAGGTTAAATAAAGCCGGGCCTTCCGGCTCGGCGCTTGATAGTGCCACCGTATAGGCCGTTTTGAAAGAATCAGTTTCTTCGGGTTTTCCATAATAGAACAGGCCTTTTAGCTGCCCTTTATGAAAAGCCTGAACTAGTTGCGCCCGGCTCATGCCGGCTTCGCCGTTAAGCGGCTTAAGGCCGGGCCCGAATTGTGGAGAGCCACCAAAGCGAAGAATTCCGGCGGCATTCTGATAAGCAGAAAGCAACAGCAGGCGCTGCTCGCCGCTGACCAGCTGTCCCGCAGCTGCCGCCAGATCGATTAAGGCGCTAACCATTGTCTGATCAGCTTCCTTAAAAAAGGTGGGGCAAACCACGGTATAACTCTTTGGCAGTTTCATTAAACGGGCCACTTTAGTGATAAGATGCGGATCAAGCCCACTTTTTAAATGGTCCGCCTGCTGGTCAGTGCTTTCGATGGCCGCCTTGATATCCTCTATCAGATCTAAGGTTGATCTTTGATCACCATCCAAACTGATTTCCTGCCAGGCTTTAAAAGATTCGCCCCGGCGATCAATGCCGATCAGGGTTGCATCGCTGTAGCGACCGGCCCGCCTTAGGGCCATCTGTGCCACCGGATGGCTTTCCGCCAGCCCTGAACCTAAAACAAGCACTGCATCAGCCTTACTTAAATGAACCATCATTGGACCGGTCACGCCATAACCGGTCAGCTCAGCTGCTTTCAGATAAGCGTCAGCCCAGGCCGGCTCAAGTCCAAGATCCAGATTCGAGGTTTCAAACACCTGGCGGGCCAGCTTTTGCAGGAGGTAAGCTTCTTCGCAGCTGACCGATCCATCGGCAAGAACCGCGATGGCCTGCCGGCCGGGGTTTTCCTCCCTGATCTTTGTCAATGCGGTAGCGGCATTACTGATTGCCGTCTCGTAGTCAATTTCTTCAGTAGCTCCTCCCGCAAGGGTCTGCCTGATCGTGGAGTTGGTTTTAGCAGCGGCAGTCACATCTTTAAACTTGCCTGTAGCGCAAAGCCAACCAACGTGGTCGCCTTCGCGGGGGACAGAATTCTTAATCAGGCGGTTTCCGTCAACCTGACGTTCGAGGTAACAACCGAGAGAACAGCCGAGACAGATCCCCGGCTTCGCCTCCAAAACCCACTCGCGCCCCCCGGAGGGCCGCGTACTTTCGGTTAAAGCAGCTACCGGGCAGGCATCAACGCAGTGACCGCAAAAAATACAACCGGCCTCTTCAAGGGTTACTTCGCGTCCATCACGCCAGGGCACAATCCTGGTATTAACCCCGCGGCCAATCATGCTGTAGACAAAACACCCTGGTCCGCTGCGGCAGACTTCAACACAGCGACCACAGAGAATACATTTTTCTTCATCACGCACCAGGTCAAACGGCTGCTCCGGGTCACCTTCCGGGATCCGACGCTCCAGCTGTGCGGGCAGCTCTACCTGGAAGTGGTAAGCTTTTTCCTGCAGTTCGCAGCTACCAGTGCGGACACAGGTCAGGCAATCCTTGTAGGGGTGGGTTGCCAACGCCAGTTCAATCATTTGGCTACGCATCTTCTCCAAATTCGGACTGGTTGTGGTGACAATCATCCCTTCAGCAACAGGATTATCACAGGAGGTTACCGGTCGCTTCAACCCTTCAATCTCGACCAGGCAAACCCGGCAGTGACCAAGGGCAGAAAGCCTGGGGTGATAGCAAAGAGTAGGGATTACAATCCCGTTTGCCCGGGCAGCCTCCAGGATCATCGCTTCCGGGGTGGCAAATATTTTTTTTCCATCTATCTGTAATGTCAGCACTTTAGACATTTTCTGCCCTCCCCCTTTCAAGAACAGCCAGCCCCAGCCGTAGACACTTAACACAGCGTTCTGCTTCGGCAATGGCTACCCCCGGGCCCTTAAAGCCTAACTCGGCCTCGTCAAAACCGGATATCCGCTCACTGACGGGCAGAACCTCTTCTTCGCGTCTCTCCCTGGCACCCACCATCTCCGGCACACATTCCGGGTTATAAACACCGGCGTTTTCCAGGTAGCGTTCAAAGTAAAAGGCCGGTCCGACAGCTGCCCGCTTTTTGCGGATATAGGCATCGATCGCCACTGACGCACGGTTAGCCGTAGCAATGGCCTCAATTACGGTTCTGGCTCCCAGAACGGCGTCGCCACCGGCAAAAATTCCGGCAGCAGAAGTTTCCATTGTGTTATCGTCGACTTCCAGCGTTCCCCACCTGGACAATTTAACAGCGCTGTTTTCGCCTAAAAAGTCAAAATCGGCGACCTGACCGATGGCCGGTATCACAGAGTCTGATTTTAGAATGAACTCCGAGCCATCAAGGGGTACCGGCCTTCTTCGGCCGCTGGCGTCCGGCTCTCCAAGCTCCATTTTGATGCACTCCATCCCGCTCACCGCCCCGCCGTCTTCCAGGATACAAACAGGGTTAGCCAGCAGATGGAATTTAATACCTTCTTCCTCCGCCGCTCTTATTTCGGCCGCATTAGCCGGCATTTCATTTTTGGTGCGACGGTAAATCAGGTTAACCTCTTTTACACCAAGGCGCACCGCCGAGCGGGCACAGTCCATCGCCACATTGCCGCCGCCGATCACCGAAATCGTATCACCCAGCTCCACCTTTTGGCCCAGGTTGATCTTCCTTAAATATTCGACCCCGGGCATGAAACCCATATAACAGGCATCTTCGCCTTCACAACCCATCGTTGAGCTTTCATGCAGGCCGCTGGCAATAAAAATCGCCTTAAAACCTTCCTGCCAAATCTGGTCAAGCGTAATATCTTTTCCCACCCTGGTATTACAGATAATTTCAACGCCCATGCTGCGGACCAGGTCGATCTCATAATTCAATATATCGCGCGGCAGGCGATAGCTGGGAATCCCCACAGCCAACATGCCGCCGGCTACAGGAAGAGCCTCATATACCGTAACACCATAGCCCTTACGGGCCAGTTGGTAAGCGGCATTGATGCCGGCCGGCCCGGCGCCGATAATTGCCACCCGCTCTGCGGGGTTTTTCAGAGTCGGCTTTTTAAGCTGCTGATCGTAACCGGTAGTTAAACCAAAATCAGCTACGAACCTTTTCGATAATCGGATCGAAAGAGCCTGATCCACAGGCTGGCGGTTACAGTTCGATTCACAGGGGTGGACACAAACCCGCCCCAGGGTCCCGACAAAAGGTGTTTTCTCCCGGTTAATGGCCAGGGCTTCTTCATAATTGCCTTCCCCGATCGCTTCCAGATACCCGGGAATATTAATATGAGCCGGACAACCATTCCGGCAGGGCGCCGTCAAAATCGTTTCATAATCGCCTGCCGGCAGGGGGGCGGTACGTGGCAGTTTTTCACTACTGATGTAAGCTAAAAAATGATCCCGGAAATAGAGCAAGGCATCTTTTAGCGGTTTCGGCGAGGATATCCCCAGCTCGCAGAGCGAACCGGAAGCAACCAAATCGGCAATTTCCGCCAGGAATTCGAGATCGCTCTCCTTTCCCTCGCCGCTTAGGATAGTTTCAAGGCGATCGCTGATCACCTTACTGCCGGCCCGACAGGGAACACAGCGACCGCAGGATTCTTTTTGCATTCTGCCGTAAAAAGCAGCAAGCGCAGCGACCAGGTTAAGATCAGGATCGGTTATTATCAACCCCGCCCAACCGACAAAAGCCCTTACAGCTCTGCCGTCCAACTGTCCGGGAAATTTAAGATCCTTTAGATCATAGCGTTCTTCTGCGGCCTTCTTCCGTTCATCAATAACTTGTCCGTTCCAGCTGCTGAAAAAAACCTTGGCCATTTATACCTCTCTTTTCCGTCTTAA
>CAYGHB010000101.1:0-6306 GCA_964349375.1 uncultured Syntrophomonadaceae bacterium
GATTTCTATGAAGGCTATTTTAAGGATCGTTTGGCAGTTGCCGAAGAGAAAATTGAAAAAGTAGAAATAGCGCCTGAATTCAGCGACGAAATTTGCCCCCAATGTGGCAAAAACCTGCAATACAAGCACGGCAGGTTTGGACGGTTTTTAGCTTGTCCATCCTATCCGGATTGCAAGTTCACCAAAAAAATAGTCAAGGATACCGGCGTTAAATGTCCTGTTGACGGAGGAAGTATTATTGAGCGACGCAGTAAAAAGGGGCGGGTTTTTTACGGTTGCAGCAATTACCCCGATTGCAGCTATTCCCTCTGGAATAAACCTGTTCCGGAACCATGTCCTAAGTGTGGTTCTTTGATGACGGAAGCTTGGAAAGCCCGCAACCGTTATGCCCGCTGCAGCAATAAAGATTGTGGCTATGAGAAGGCGCTGTTTTCAACGAAAAGCTCTGCCGGAAGTTAAATTTAGCGCTGCCTATTAATTGGGTGAATTATTTTAAAAAACTCAACTATTTGCTTGCAAGCATTTATTGGATGTGTTAGGATATTCAGGGTGTTGCGCTGTGGATCGCTATGAATGGCTCGAGCGTTTTCTGAATCATTTATACTTGGAACGAAACGCATCACCGCTGACCTTGCAGGCATACAGGAACGATATACTACAGTTTCTGGCTCTGGCGGAGGATGATCAGGGGGTTACTGAGGAGCTTGATCATTTAACGCTCCGGAAATTTTTGGCCCTGCTGAAGGAAGGTAGTTATTCCAGGCGTTCTGTTGCGCGTAAGCTTTCGGCGACGCGTTCTTTTTTGTTTTATTTACAGCGGGAAAAGGTGATCGAAGGCGGAAAATGGTCCATTGTCTCCCGGCCAAAATTGGGAAAAACGCTGCCCCGGTTCCTTTACTATCACGAAGTTGAACTTTTACTTGCCGCCCCAAACAGCGCGACCTTGCTCGGTTTTCGCGATCGGACCCTGCTGGAGCTGCTCTACTCTTCGGGATTAAGAGTCAGCGAACTGGTTACCTTAAAGGTTCCTTCGCTGCAGCTTAGCGAGAGGCTGATCAAAGTAAGAGGTAAGGGCCGCAAGGAGAGGATTGTGCCTGTCGGCAGAGTCGCTACCGCACTGCTGGCTGCATATCTTGAAACGATCAGGCCTGTCCTGGCAGAACGCAGCAAAAATCAGGACCCGGAAGAAGAGGTATTCCTTAATAAATACGGGATGTCGTTGAGTGATCGCGGTGTGAGGTACCTTTTTCAGAAGTATATCAGGCAGGTATCACACAAAGAGGATATTACCCCACACTCTTTGCGGCACTCCTTTGCTACGCACCTTTTGGAGAGGGGCGCCGATTTAAGGGTTATCCAGGAGCTGCTCGGCCATGCCAGCATCTCGACTACCCAGATTTATACGCATGTGTCCAAAGAGATGCTGCGCGAGGTTTACCATGCTTCATTTCCCCGAAAATAAAGGGTAAAGGTGGTCTGCAAGTGATCCAGGCAACGACAATATTAGCAGTAAAAAAAGGTGATCAGGTTGCTCTAGCCGGGGACGGCCAGGTTACTTTCGGCAACAGTACGATTATCAAGCACAGCGCCAGAAAGGTACGCCGCCTCTACAATAATCAGGTACTCGTCGGTTTTGCCGGTTCGGCGGCTGATTCTCTGACTCTCTGTGAAAAATTTGAGGGCAAACTTGAAAGCTACCAGGGCAATTTGGTGCGCGCTGCGGTTGAACTGGCCAAGGATTGGCGCACAGATCGCATTCTGCGCCGGCTGGAAGCAATGCTGGTTGCCGCAAACAGCGAAGCCTTACTGATCATTTCAGGAACCGGAGAGGTTATAGAACCCGATGACGGTCTGGCTGCTGTCGGCTCAGGAGCACCCTACGCCCTCGCGGCGGCACGGGCCTTGTTGCGCAATACTGATTTTCCACCGGGCAAAATTGCCGGGGATGCTCTACAAATTGCATCGGAGATCTGCGTCTATACCAATAATCAAATCGTCATTGAAGAACTATAGAAGGGTTGATACAGCAGCTATGTTAAAAGATGAACTGACACCACAACAGATTGTAGCAGAGTTGGACCGCTTTATTGTCGGGCAGGTTGAGGCAAAGCGCTGCGTGGCTGTAGCGCTGCGCAACCGTTATCGGCGCAAGCAGTTGCCGGAAGATCTGCAGGAAGAAATTATCCCTAAAAATATCATCATGATCGGGGCGACCGGAGTTGGCAAGACAGAAATTGCCCGCCGTCTGGCCCGTTTGGTCAATGCCCCGTTTGTCAAGGTTGAAGCGACCAAATTTACTGAAGTCGGGTATGTCGGACGGGATGTCGAATCGATGGTACGCGATCTGGTTGAGACTTCAATCAGAATAGTGCAGAACGAAAGAATGCTTGAGGTTCAGGAGAAAGCAGTTGTCAATGCCGAGGACCGTTTAATAGCGGTCATCTCTCCTCTGCCCCAGAGAAGGAAAAAGTCCGTTAATCCGTTGGGGTTCCTTTTTTCGGGAGCGCAGGCTCCGGAAGAGAGTGTTGATGACCCTGCTTTTGAGGATAGATTGGAAATGGCCAGGGAAGAACAGGAAAAAGTCAGAGCTCTTTTTTTGCAGGGCAAAATGGAAAGTCAGCTGGTTGAAATTGAGATCGAAGAACGACGCCCGCAGATGTTGGAGCTTTTTACCGGGCAGGGGATGGAAGAAATGGGGATCAACTTGCAGGATATGCTGGGTAACCTGGTCCCTCCCAAAAAGAAGAAGCGAAAAATGCCTGTTTCTGAGGCCAGAAAGATTCTCGAGCAGGAAGAAGCCCAACGCTTAATTGACATAGATGCCGTAACTAGTGAAGCTTTGGCAAGAGCGGAGCAGTTAGGAATAATATTTCTAGACGAAATTGACAAAATTGCCGGTAAAGATTATCATGGATCTGGTCCTGATGTTTCAAGAGAAGGGGTTCAGCGGGACATCCTGCCGATCGTGGAGGGATCTACGGTTGTCACCAAGTATGGACCGGTTAAGACTGACCATGTGCTATTTATTGCTGCCGGCGCTTTTCATACCGCAAAGCCGTCGGACCTGATACCGGAACTGCAGGGACGGTTCCCGATCAGGGTTGAGTTGGATAGCTTAACCGAAGATGACTTTATAAGGATTCTAACGGAACCTAAAAATGCTTTGATCAAGCAATATGAAGCACTGTTGGAGACGGAAGGAGTGAATTTGACTTTTACGGAGGAAGCAGTTAAAGAAATCGCCCAAACAGCCTGCTACCTGAACCAGGAAATGGAAAATATCGGGGCAAGAAGATTGCATACGATCATGGAGAAAGTTCTTGAAGAGCTCTCTTTTAATTTACCAGGCGATTATAATGTTGGCGATTTTACTATTGATCGGGATTATGTTCAGGCCAGGCTGCAAAAAGTGGTTAAAGATAAAGATTTAAGCAAATATATATTATAACTTAGGTGCGAAGAAAGGTGGGTGAAAGACGTGATTTCTTCTCCCTTGCTTGAGAAGACCCGTCGGATTAACAAGATATTGCAGAAAACAGGTGGCGACCATGTTGACTTCAAGGAGGTTTCCGAAGTCTTAAAGAACGTCATCCATGCCAACGTCTATCTGGCCGATAAGGAAGGCGTTATTCTTGGCTGGTCACTGGTCGATGAGTTCGAATGCGAATTAATGGTAAACAATGTTTTGGAGGATGGCTTTTTCCCGGAAGGATATAATGAGTTTCTGATGCGCGAAGACGAATCCAGGGTTAACCTGCGACAGAAGACAAACGACTGTGTATTCCTTGATCAGGAAAGGTGTCTCTTCGCTAACAAAATCAGCACCATCGTTCCGATCTTAGGCGGTGGCGACCGGATTGGCACCTTATTGTTAGCCCGTTTTAACGAGCTTTTTGATGCCGAAGATTTGATTTTAGCTGAAACCGGGGCAACTGTGGTGGGGATGGAGATTCTACGTTCCAAGGCCGATAAAATGGAGGAGGATGCCCGCAATAAAGCCGTTGTTCAGCTTGCAGTAGCAACGCTCTCTTATTCAGAGCTGGAAGCGGTTGAGCATATTTTCGAAGAGCTTGGTGGGAATGAAGGTTTGCTGGTGGCCAGCAAGATTGCCGATCAGCTTGGTATAACCAGGTCGGTTATTGTTAACGCCCTGCGAAAATTCGAGAGCGCCGGCGTTATCGAGTCAAGATCGCTGGGCATGAAAGGCACCTACATCAAGGTCCTTAATCCTTTCCTTCTGGATTACCTGGCGAAAAAAGCGAAGCCGTACTAATAAACGGAGCATTATTTTGTGAGACAGCGGTTCCCGGCTGAAGTTTCCGGGACCGTTTTTTTTATGTAAATAATTCTGCGATCAAAAAGGATTTTAACAGACCCGGAAAAAATGTTATTATCTTAACAATTCTTTTTATGGAGGTGAAGAATTGAACGACAGTCTGGTCGTAAAGGCTCTTCAAAGACCACAGGAGAGGAGGTTATTTGTCGAGTTTCCCTGGAGCCTTTACCGGGATGATCCTAATTGGATTCCACCTTTGTTGAGCGATATGCATGCGACCCTCGATCCTAAAAAAAATGCTCTCCTGAGGCTGGGGCCGTCGATCTTTTTTCTTGCCTATCAGAATCAGCAGCCCGTTGGACGGATCGGTGCCGGGATGGATTTACGTCTGAATGAAGCAAAGGGAAAGAATCTCGGTTATATTACTTTATTTGAATCGATAAATGATTACCGGGTTGCTTCCGCCCTCTTTGACAGCGCAACCGGCTGGTTGAAAGAACAGGGAGCTGGAACAGTGACCGGGCCGCAGTCACCAAGCAACGGGGACGATTACAGGGGGTTGCTGATCGATGGTTTTGATAGCCCCCCGGTTTTACTGAACTCATACAATCCCACTTATTATGTTAGTTTTATGGAAGAATACGGTTTTAAAAAGCAGTTTGATCGTTATGCTTATTTTTACGATATCAGTGACGGGCCTCCGGAGAGGCTGGCCAGGGGAGTTGCGCTTGTTCAGAAAAGGTATGGTTTTTCGGTGCGCAAGCTCGATCTGAAAAACCTGGATAACGAAAGAGCCGTGATCAAAAAAGTAGTCGAAGATTCGATGCCGGACTGGCCTGATATGATTCCTCCCAGTGATGAAGAGCTAATTGCCGAAATTGAAAAGCTGAGGCAGTTGGCGGTGCCCGATCTGGTTCTCTTCATTATGAACAGAGATGGCGGGTGTCTTGGCTTTGCCGTAGCCTTGCCTGACTACAACCAGGTCTTAAAACATTTGAATGGCCGGTTATTTCCCACGGGGATTTTTAAATTCCTGTGGCACAGGCGTAAAATGACAGGCGTGCGCATGTTTGCGCTTTTTGTCACGCCACTGGGACGCCGCAGGGGAGTTTCAGCCGCCCTTTATTACTATACGATGCTTAATGCCAGGAGGCTTGGTTTTACACACGGAGAAGGTTCCACCATTCACGAATTTAATACGCGCATGAACATTGACGCCCAAAAGGCGGGCGGTAAACTCTATAAAACTTACCGCATTTACCAGCTTGATTTATGAAATTTCAGGAATTATATACATCCATTAATAAAGGAGCTCAACAATGTCTAATGAAGCCAATTTACAAAATGATCAAATGATCATCAGCACCTCTGCCGATCACCTGCAAATCGAACCGTTGATCGAACGATTTAAAAAAGTTGCTGCCGGCAATAATACAGTTACCTTTGTCGGTTCAGCCGCCGGTAACAGTGAGAAAAATACACTGACCATGACCTGGGGCGAACTGCACCATAGCGCCAAAGGGATGGCTGCCATTTTGCGGGGAAGAGGCATCAAACCCGGTAATCATATTGCCTTGCTTGGGCCAACTACCTATAAACTGGTTACGGCCATTCAGGCGGTACTATTGTGCGGCGCCAGTGTCAGCATGCTGCCGATTCCGATGCGTTTCAGCACTGTAGAAGAGTTTGCCAATCAAACCCGCAGCCTGATGAAACACGGAGATATCGATCTTTTGCTATTAGATCCTGACCTAGCCGCGTATCACGAAACAAAACCCGGAGATCCGCCGGTTATGCTTTTGAGTGAACTGGATTCCGCTGAAGGAAAACCATTGGCCGGCGATTACATTGAAATCGAGTATGATCCTGACAGGTTGGCTGTCTTACAGTTTACCTCAGGTTCAACGTCCAGTCCCAAAGGGGTTATGCTGCCTAACCGGATCCTGGAAGCTAATGTGTTTGGGATGATCGATGCTGCTCAGGTAGTCCCTGAAGATATCTTTGTTTCCTGGCTTCCGCTTTACCACGAC
>CAYGHB010000102.1:0-6253 GCA_964349375.1 uncultured Syntrophomonadaceae bacterium
TTCCCTGCGCCTCTTGATCGTCTCAAGATCGGCAAGGGCTAATTCGATGTTTATAATTTTAATTTTTTCAGCTGGGCTCTCAAGGGTGAGCTGTTCACGATCATAAGCAGCCACTATGTGAATTAAAAGATCCACGTTTCGAAGATGCCCAAGAAACTGGTTGCCCAAACCTTCGCCCCTGTTGGCTCCTTTGACCAGACCGGCAACATCAATGATTTCGATCGTTGCCGGGGTAACTATCTTAGAGCCACAGACAACAGAGAGCGAGACAAGGCGCGGATCTTCAGGCGAAACAACCGCCTTGTTCGGGTCAACTGTAGAAAAAGGATAACTGGCAATCGTAACTTGGTGGGCGGTTATCGCTTTAAAGAGAGTTGATTTCCCGGCATTTGGCAAGCCGACCAGACCACAACTCCAACCCATCTTGTACCCCTTTAGCTTTTATCTTGCTACTGGTGTTCCGGATCAAGAACTGCTTTAACCCTGCGCATAAATCGGGAACGGGGGATCAATACACTGCGCCCGCAATTATCACACTTCAGACGAAAATCCATCCCAACCCTAATGATGATCCAACTGTTAGTACCGCAGGGATGGCCTTTTTTCATCTGCACTCTCTGGCCTACAACAAACTCATCCATCTATCTATTTACACCAAGATCTAAATTCTTTCGAGGATATCGTCTATCTGTTCGAAAACCTGATCAATATCAAGGTTGCCGTCAATACGGTCCAGAAGGTTTTTGTCCAGGTAAAATTTTACCAAAGGCTCTGTCTGGTTTTTATATACCTGCAGTCTTTCTTCTACAGTTTCCAGGGAATCGTCATCTCGCTGGTAAAGATCTCCTCCACATTGGTCGCAAACGTTGCGAACCTGGGGTGGCTTGAACTTTAGGTGATAACTGGCCCCGCAGTCTGAGCAAACCCTTCTGCCGGTTAATCTTTCGATCAGTTCTTTTTCAGCCACCTCGATCGAAAGAACCCGATCGATACCAAAGCCTACACTCGGCAAAACCTGTTCCAGAAAGACCGCCTGGCTTACCGTTCGCGGGAAACCATCCAACAGCGCCCCTTTGGCACAGTCAGGATCAGCTAACCGCTCCTTAACAATCTCAACAACCAGTTCATCAGGTACAAGCTGCCCCTGATCCATGAACTGTTTTGCCTTGCGCCCCAGCGCAGTTTCTGCCTTAACCGCATTTCTGAGAATATCTCCTGTTGCTATATATGCAAGCTGCCTTTCTTTGACGATTCTTTCCGCTTGGGTGCCTTTGCCGGCACCCGGAGGACCTAACAGAATGATTAACATCATGCTCCCTCATTTCCGTTAAATATAGCCAGTCAATTAGAGCCGATCAGCAGCAAAGCAGCAGCTAAAATAACTGATCAGATTTGCGGTTTCGGCTGTTCAACGCTCTTATCTTTTCCGGAGTGAAGCAAGGTGGCCACCGCGCCGGTTTTCATCTCCATATTTCCATCCAGGACAGCTCCGTCTTCAACATGTAAAGCGCTCGCTTTAAAGGTGCCTTTGGCCACCGCTGTTCTTTTAAGCTCAAGCCTTCCTCCGGCATCAATCATGCCCTCAAATTGACCGGCAATAGTAACATTACGCGCCTTGAGATCTGCAGCCACTACACCGCTTTCACCAATAAAGAAGTCCCCTTTATTATCTACCTGACCTTCCACCTTACCATCAATGCGAATCGAACCTTTACTTTCCAGTGATCCCTTTAAAAATGTATCTTTCCCGATCAGGGTATTCACTTTGTCTGGCGGTGTCTCCAAGTTATCTTTTTTAAACATTCATATCCCTCCTGATTTAAATGCTTGAAATAATTTCTACTGCATATGGTTGACAGGATTAACCGGCGAACCGTTATGGAGCACTTCATAATGCAAGTGTGTTCCCGTTGTTCTTCCGGAGGCCCCCATATACCCGACAGTCTGTCCTCGCTCGACCAGATCGCCGGCTTTAACGGCGTAACCAGTGAGGTGGGCATAGAGTGTCTCATAGCCATACCCGTGATCAATCACAACAGTATGGCCATAGCTTCCCCGGTAACCGGCAAAAATTACTTTTCCGTCAGCAGAAGCCCAGATAGTCGATCCGTAAGCTCCGATAATATCAACCCCGGTATGAAATTGAAAACCGCTTGCATAGGGAATTTTACGCATCCCAAAACCGGAGGCTATCCGGCCCCTCGCCGGCCAGATAGATGGCTTGGCATCAGCTTGAATAACGTATTCGTTGACCAGATCAAGTGTTTCTGAGCGTTCCGGCACCAGGCTTTGCAAGATGATTATATTTTGAGAAGCCCTCCCCAGGACGCTATCTGCTCCCGATCCCCCGCTGTAAAGATGATCTGTGCGAGAACCAGAAACTGTAGAGCCGCCGCGGTAGTAACCAAAACCCTCTCCTGGGCTTGATTCAATCTCGTTTATAATCTCTTCGACGTCAAGATCAAGCTTTTCGGTTACAAAAACAACCAGCTCATCTATTGCCTTTACCTGCTCCATCATTCTCTGTGTCTCCGCTGCCAGAGTATTTATCTCCTCCTGCTGAGCCCGGTTCATCTCTCTTAAGGCGTGAACCTCGCGGGCGTCCGCTAAAACCCTGAAATAAGAAAATACCAGCAAACAGAGACCGGCAACAGCCAGAACAAGAAAAGCGACAACCATTTGTGCAGCAAAAAGAGGAAGCTGAGCAGAATATGTCGCCTCTTCTGAGTGCGGAATAACCAATATCGTAAAGCTTCGCTTATTATTTGCAGGCATGCATCAACAGTCCTTTTTAAGCCGGGCAAGCATTGCTAAAGCAACAAATCTTAAAACACCTCGTCGATTATAACACAGTTTCCCCGGGACCAACAAAGGCGCACTATTTACAGCAAAAGCAAAATTGTTTCACGTGAAACACCGGGACACAATAAAATGTTTCATGTGAAACAATATTTAAAGACCCTCAGGCAACAGTTTGGCGATTAATCGCTCCAGATCTTCTTCCCCGTAATAATGAATCTCGATCGTACCTCCGCTCTTTGCCGGCTTGATTTTTACCTTTGTTCCTAAGCGGCGCTGAATCTGGAGCTGCAGTTCAAGTGTGAGAGGATCCTCTGCCTTTTCCCGACCATGATCGAGGCCGGCCTTGCTTTTCTTTTCTGTTCTTTCCGACAACTTTTCGGCATCCCTGGCCGTCAGGCCTTCATCAACAATTTTTTGAGCGTATTCTTCCTGCTTTGCCTGGTCCGAGATAGCAAGCAGAGGCCTCGCTTGCCCCACGGTTATTTTCCCTCGTGCTATTAGGTCAAGTATTTTTTCGGGAAGGGCTAAGAGTCTGACGCTATTGGCTATTGCCGGGCGGCTTTTCCCCAGTCTCTTTGCCAGCTCTTCCTGAGTATAGTTATATTCCTTCATCAGTTGGCGATAGGCAGCAGCCTCTTCTACGGGATTTAAATCTTCTCGCTGGAGGTTCTCAATCAAGGCAATTTCAAGCATCTCTTTATTATCATAACTTCTGACGATCGCCGGAATACTCTTCAGTCCGGCCAGTTTGGCCGCCCGGCACCGGCGTTCTCCGGCCACCAGGTAGTAATCTCCGTCGTTGTCGGCCGGACAAACTACAACTGCCTGTAGCACCCCGTGTTCCCTAATTGAATGGGCCAATTCATCCAGCTTTTCCTGGTCAAAATTCTCCCTTGGCTGGTAAGGATTCGGCCTGATTTTTTCGAGAGCTATTTCGCTTTTCTCAAGATCGGGATCATTTTCAAAAGCATCGGGAATCAGTGCACCCAGCCCTTTTCCCAGCCGTCTTTTATCGCTCATCTTGCCAGCACCTCCCGGGCCAAATCAAGGTGTAGCTCTGCCCCTCTGCTGCGAGGATCATATTCGAGGATATGTTTTCCGTAACTGGGCGCCTCGCTTAGCCGGACATTTCGCGGAATAACAGTGTTAAATACATACTGCTTAAAGTAATTGCGCACTTCAGCGGCTACCTGCTCAGATAGGTTAGTGCGACTGTCATACATCGTAAGGAGCACCCCTTCAATACGCAAATTTTTATTTAAATGTTTGCGAACCAGGGCGATTGTGTTCATAAGCTGTCCCAAACCTTCCAGTGCATAGTACTCGCACTGGATAGGAATCAGAATACCGTCAGCTGCCGTGAGAGCATTGAGGGTAAGAAGGCCGAGCGATGGCGGACAATCGGTAATGATAAAGTCGTATTCGCTGCGAATCGGTTCCAGGGCCTTTTTCATTCGACCTTCCCGCGCGTCCATATCCACTAGCTCAATCTCTGCCCCCGCGAGCTGGATAGTTGCCGGCACAACAAACAGGCCTGGCCACTTTGACTCCCGTATTACTTCCGTCACAGGCAGATCATCAATTAATACATTATAAATACATTTTTTTTCTTCATTTTTATTGAATCCAAGGCCGCTTGTCGAGTTGCCCTGAGGATCTGTATCGATCAGCAGGACCTTCGCACCACCAGCTGCCAGGGAAGCACTGAGATTAACTGCTGTTGTGGTTTTACCCACTCCTCCCTTCTGGTTGGCGATTGCAATTACACGTCCCATTTCATCTCTCCTTACTTTCACAATCTGTCAGCTACAGGAGTTCAACTCTCGGTTTTTTCTCGTTTCAATCATCTCTTTCGTCAGGCGTATCGTTACCTCAATATAATCATGTTCGACGGTTTCGTCTACCTCCGGATAGAGGCCTGAGCTCTGCATTACGGCCACTGCTTCCCTGATCGTGTTTAAAACGATCCTCATATCACGGATAACCGGCTTGGTCCGACTTTTCGCTTTTCGCTCTCCCTTGGTTTCCTGAATACGATCAATGCGTTTCTCGGCCTGGCTTACTGTAAGACCTCTTTCGGTTATTTCATGGAGCATCTTTAGCTGTGTTTCTTCAGCATCCAGCCTGAGCAGAGCCCGGGCGTGACGTTCTGTGAGCCCGTTTTTTAGTAGTGTTGCCCTGACACCATCGCTGAGCTTGAGCAGCCTGATTTTATTGGCGATTGTAGACTGGCTTTTACCTAAGCGCTGAGCCAACTGGTCCTGGGTGAGGTTAAAGCTTTTCATCAGGTTGGTATAGCCCATGGCCTCTTCAATGTAATTAAGGTTTTCGCGCTGCAGGTTCTCAATTAAGGCAATTGCTGCCATTGCATTATCAGAAAGGGTCCTTACAGAAGCGGCTATTTTTTTCCAACCCAGTTTGCGGCAGGCCAAATATCTTCGCTCGCCCACGACAAGCTGATAACCATCTCCAGCCCTTCGGACTACGATCGGCTGTATCAGTCCGCAGGATTTAATTGACTGGGCCAGCTCGTTAATCTTCTCCTCCGCCATTTCCTGACGGGGCTGAAAAGGGTTCGGCCTGATCCGGGCTAGATCGATGGCAAGAACATTTTCGGTAGTCGGTTCATTTTCCTGGAGTGAAAATTGATCCATCCATTCTTCTGTCATTACACCATCACCTTATTTGGGATAGGATACTTAACTCTAATTTGACAAGCGGGCCAGCTTTCCTTCAATCAGGCCGGAAAAACAGTTCCTTAACAAAGTTAATGCTATTATTTTAGTGGCCGGCGTCCCGGCTTACCAACAGAGCGCGGGTATTGAGCGGGTGTAACTGCATTTTTTTCCACCAGATATATTGCTCTGCTTTCACCCGCAGGTAATGCGTAGTCAAATTGGCTAATCAGTCTGCCCCCACATAATGTGAGTGCTTTAGCTGCCTCCATCATCTCCTGCTCTCCGCGCGGCCCCTTATAAAAGAGGGCCTTCCCTCCAGGCAACAAGAGCGGCAGTGCAAGCTCTGCCAGCACAGCCGCTTTAGCAACAGCTTTGCTCAGAACGTAATTGAATCTTTCCCGGTAAGCAACATTCCGCCCGTAATACTCAGCTCTTTCTCTTAAAACTTCAACATTTATTAACCCAAGCGAATGGACCGTATCTTCCAGAAAAGAGGCCTTTTTCTGGTTGGCATCAAGAAGATATACCCTACATTCCGGCAAACAGATAGCCAGCGGAATGCCCGGAAGTCCCCCTCCGCTTCCCAAATCAACAATGCGGCTGTCATTTTCGAATGCTATTTTCTTAATTGGAAAGAGGCAATCGTAAATCTGGCGACTAATCAGATCCTCAATATTATCTTCCCCCGTGAGGCGTTGTTTACTAAGGCCTTCTAACAAGAGCCTGCAATAATCTAATAGCAGCAACTGCTTCCGGTCATCCAGGGCCAGTCC
>CAYGHB010000103.1:0-6250 GCA_964349375.1 uncultured Syntrophomonadaceae bacterium
GAGAGCAGAACGGCGATCTGTTCAGGGATAGTCAGCGGCTGCAGTTCAGGCTGGGTGAGAACTTTACGCACCCGGCGCCCGCGTTCGATGGTAGCGCGGGTTTTTTCATCCAGGCGAGTGCCGAAACGGGCAAACATCTCCAGTTCTTCAAACTGGGCGTATGAGAGGCGCAAATCACCGGTAACTGTGCGGTAAGCCGGCAACTGGGTTTTACCGCCCACCCGCGATACAGACTTTCCGACATCGACTGCCGGCAGATGGTTGCGCTGGAAGAGATCGGGCGAAAGATAGATTTGGCCGTCGGTGATCGAGATCAGGTTAGTCGGGATGTAGGCCGAAATATTCTGGGCCTGGGTTTCGATGATCGGCAGGGCGGTCAGCGAACCGCCGCCATACTCTTCGCGCAGGTGGGTTGAGCGCTCCAGCAGGCGTGAGTGCAGGTAAAATATATCGCCCGGATAAGCTTCCCGGCCGGGAGGCCGCTCCAAAAGCAGCGAGATTTCCCGGTAAGCGCGGGCATGAAGGGTCAAGTCGTCGTAAACGATTAAAACATCGCTGCCCTGCTCCATAAAGTATTCAGCAATGGTCGTTGCGGCAAAGGGCGCTACGAAGCGCAGTCCCGGCGGACCGTCGCCTGAAGCAACCACCACCGTTGTATATTCAAGGGCGCCGAATTTTTTTAGCTGGCCGATAAACTTGGCCACATCCGCACCCTGCTGTCCAATCGAGCAGTAAACACAAATTACATCTTTATCGGCCTGGTTGATGATCGTGTCCAAGGCGATGGCCGTTTTACCGATCTGGCGATCGCCTAAGATTAGCTCGCGCTGGCCGCGGCCAACGGGGATAAGCGCATCAACAACTTTAAGCCCGGTCTGCAGCGGCTCAGTTACCGGGGAGCGAGCCATGATCGGCGGCGCCTCGCGTTCAACCGGACGCCTCTCGACGAAGTTTACCGGACCTTTATTGTCAAGCGGGCTCGCTGCTGCATTGATCACCCGGCCCAACAACTGCTCCCCTACGGGCACGTCAACGACCCGGCCGGTGCGCCTGACCCGATCGCCGGAAGAGATCTTTTCGTCGCTGCCGAGCATAATCACCCCGACGACATCCGGGTCGAGGTTAAAAGCGATACCCGTTACCCCGCCAGAAAACTCAACCAGCTCTTCTGACTGTACTCCAGCCAGGCCGGCGACGCGGGCAATGCCGCTGCCAATCGAGATTACCGTGCCGCTTTCTTCAACTTTAAGATCTGCAATTCCCGATTCCAGCACCTTGTCCAGGGCGCTTTCGGCGCTCTCAACAGCGCTGTGCAGAACAGACAGCAGGGAGCCTTTTTCATGATCAGCTTTTGTCACTTACTGCTCCCTCCCCATTCTGGTCGGCGTGGCCCCTCTGCTCTAAGCCTCTTAAAATCTGCTCTTCCATATCAGCCAGGTAGTCATCGATGTTCCAGGCCACGCGGTAACCACCGGCGGCCAGTTCCAGGCCGCAAACCAGTTCGTCATCTTTTTTAACTTTATATTCAAGTTTCTCCTGATCATCTTCAACCGGCACCATTTTTGTGATAAGCGCTTTTAAATCCTGCAGAGCCTGGTCGGGAAAATCGAAAGCCGCAGTGACGGTTATCCTGTTATCAGCATTATTTAACGCCTTTTTAAGCTTTTGCTGCTCTTCTTCCGGCAGCTCCTTTAATTTGTGGTTAAAACGGCTGCGGATCATTTTCTCCAGGTCCGCGTCGGCCAGATCGGCCAAACAGCGGCGGGCAACAGCGCAGGCCTGGTGTCCGATCCTCTGGCGCAGCTCAACGGTAAAACTTTCTTTATCTCTTTCAAAAGCATCCTCCCAGCGCCTTCTGGCCTGATCCACCTCTTTTCGCGCCGCAGTCATCAGTTGGGCTTTTTCTTCACCGGCCGCAGCCCGGGCTTTTTCCATTGTTTCTTCTTCATTCTCCTTCAACTCAAGGCTGCGGCTCCTGTAGGACTCCGCCTCCGCTTGCGCTTCATTAATACTTAAAGTCGCCTGCTCCTCCCGCTCTACGATTTTGCGCTCTCTTTCATTCATGGCACGGATGATCGGGCCATAGAGAAAATAGCGCAGCAGAAACACCAGGATGAGGAAGTTAATGATCTGAAAGATTACGGTGTACCATTCAATAATCATTGTTTGTCTCCCGTTCAATAAAATTCAGTTAGAACGCCAAGCCAGGCTATTGCTGAAGAAAATAATTCCAGAAAGGGTTGGCGAAAATCAAAATCATCGTAACCACGAAACAGTAGATTGCCGTTGATTCAATCATCGCCAGCCCGACAAAAAGGGTGCGGGTGATTGTGTTGGCCTCATCCGGCTGCTGGGCGATCGAACTTAAGGCCTGCGACACTGCCCGTCCCTGTCCGAGAGCCGGGCCGACGGAACCGATAGCGATGGTCAAACCGGCAGTGACAATAGAAATAACTCCGATTAAACTTAAGCTTTCCATACTTATCGCTCTCCTTTTTTCTCTAACTCCTGATGAGCCTTGCTGGCCGAGGCAATATAAACCATGGCCAGGATGGCAAAAATATATGCTTGTATTAAACCGGTCAGCAGACCCAGAGCCTGCATAACAACCGGAAAGATTAGCGGGGTTATGGTGAGCAGGATAGCAACGATGATCGTTCCGCTCATCATGTTGCCGTATAGACGTACGGCCAAAGCCAGGGTGCGGCTGAGTTCACCGATGATGTTAAAAGGCAGCATGAAAAACGTTGGCTGAATATATTGCTTCAGGTAACTAGGTATACCACGCTGGGCGATACCGAAAATTGGCACGGCGATAAAGACGCAAATCGCCAGGGCAGCGGTAGTCGACAGCGAGCTGGTAGGTGGTATGTAACCGGGCACGATGGCCATGATATTGGAGATGGCAATGAAAATAAAAAGGGTGCCGACAAAGGGCAGGTAAGGCCCCGGTTCCTGGCGGCTTACATCGCGGATCTGCCCATTAATACCACCGATCAGCACTTCGAGCAGGTTCTGCCAGCGGGTCAGCGCTCCCTCGCTGGTAAGCCTGCGTGTGACCAGCCAGGATCCGATGGATAAGATAATGATCAGCATCCAGGTAAAAGCTATGGTGGCGTTGATCGTAAACCAGCCCTGCTGAAAGAGGATAATCTGATCAGGGTTAATAGTCATCCTGTGGTCTGCCTCCTTTCCTTTTCGCTATTTGGTCTCAACTTGTAGGCCAAAATAGTCCGGGCGATAACGAACCCGGCAAGGGCGAACAGAATATGGTACGACCCCAGTCGAAGAATCAGGTAGAAACCGGCCAGCACAATAGTTGTGCGCGCCAAAAAGCTGATAACTGTAAGCATGTATGGCCGGCCGCTGCCGGTTATGCGCCTAACTGTCCACCAGAGACCGATGGTGAAGAAAGCGCCAAGCGCCGCTCCGGCTATGAAAGAGAGTAAATATATTAACCAGTTCATTTTTCGGCAGCTCCTTTGCCGGTTCTTGAGATCTGCTTACAGCTATTCCCCACTAATCCTGATCTAAATCTTCGCCTTCGTCATCGCCACTTTCTTTCTTGATCCAATACCAGGCGTTCATGCAGCCGACAATCAGGCCGATAAAGAGCATGGTGAGCGTCCAGGAATAGGAGCTGGGCCAGGTTTTGTCAATCCAAATCCCAAGGGCAACTCCAATGATTGTGGTAATGGCAACAGTCCAACCGACAACCCCGAACATGCCAACGCCAAACCAGATACTGCGGTCGCGGGTACGACGCGCCTTGATCCGCCGGGTTGCCTTACCGCCAACGGTTCCGGCCAGGTTCTTTTCCTGATCTTTTTGCTCTGTTGCCGTCAACGCCTTTCACCTCCCAAACGTGAAAATCGCCTTAATGTATCAACCTCCAAACGGGACATTACGTTGCGGGCTTTTTTTTCATTTTCACTGAGCACTTTCAGTTCGTTTTCGACAGTATCCTGAAGCTGATCAAGGTTATCGCCGGGCACGGCCCGGGCGGCGGAAACATAAACCTGGTCACCCTGCTTGACCAGGATCCCTTCGTCGAGGGCCAGGAAATGTTCTGTCCCGCCGGTTTTCAGGTACGAAAAGATACCCGGCACCAGGGCAGCTACAAAATCAACATGGCGCGGCAGCAGGGTAAAAAAACCGTTTTCTGCTTCAGCGGTTATCTTTTCCACCTCTTCATTGAGCAGCACTTCTGCCGGCAGCAGCACTTTAAGCTTCAATTAATAAATCTCCCATCAATAACTGGATAACTGGATACACAGTGTAGTTTCTTATTTATTTAATGTCACTGATTTTGCCAAGCATGTAGAGATCTGATTCGGACCGCTCGGCAAACTCATCATTTAGAATCATTTCGCAGCCCTCGAGGGTATCTTCCAAATCAACCACCTTGCCCGGGTGCCCGGTAAACTGCTCAGTGGTAACAAAGGGCTGGGTCAGAAAACGCTCCAGGCGGCGAGCCCGGTTAACTACATGGCGATCGTCCTGCGATAGTTCTTCCAAGCCGAGCATGGCTATAATATCCTTCAGCTCTTCATACTCAGCCAGGTTGCGCCTTACTTCCTGGGCCAGTTTATAATGTCTTTCGCCAACCACCAGGGGCGTGAGCATCTTGGACCAGGACCTTAAAGGGTCAACCGCCGGGTACAAGCCCTCGCTGGCCCGCTTGCGGGAAAGAATGATTGAAGCAGCCAGGTGGGCAAAAGTATGGGTTGCGGAAGGATCGGTAAAGTCATCAGCCGGCACATAAACGGCCTGAATTGAGGTAATCGCCCCGGTGGCCGTATTTGAGATCCGCTCCTGCAGCTCGGCGATTTCGGTTGCAAGGGTCGGCTGGTAACCAACGCGCGAAGGCATCTTGCCGAGCAGCCCTGAAACCTCTGAGCCGGCCTGAACAAAGCGGAAAATATTATCGATCAGCAACAGCACATCCTGGCGGGCATCGTCGCGAAAATACTCTGCCATGGTCAGGGCGCTGTGGCCAACCAGGTAACGGGCACCCGGCGGCTCGTTCATCTGCCCGAAAATCATCACTGTGTTGTCGAGCACGCCTGCCTGTTTAATGTCACTGTAAAGCTCTTCCGCCTCACGGGAGCGCTCGCCGATCCCACAAAAGATGCTGACCCCCTCGTGCTTGCCGACGGTGTTATTGATCAGCTCTGTTATTAAAACTGTTTTACCGACACCGGCTCCACCGAAAAGGCCGGCCTTTCCGCCCCGTTCAAGAGGGGTTAACAGATCGATCGCTTTGATTCCCGTTTCAAAAATCTCAGCGGTGGTAACCCGCTGGGCAATGGAAACCGGGGGCTGATGTATGCCTCTTAGCTCCACCCCTTCTAAGGGATCCAGTTCATCAATAGTTTCGCCAAATACATTGAACATGCGCCCCAAAACCTCTTTGCCCACCGGCACCTTTATCATCTCACCGCTGTCGGTGACCGGATCTCCCCGTTTCAGACCACGGGTCGGTGAAAGTGCTATGCCACGGGCAATGTTGCCCTGATGGTGGGAAACAACTTCGATAACTACTTGGCCCTGAGAGCCGGTGACCAGCTTATGCTTCAAATATGGAAGGGTTGCTGAAAAGTGCGCATCGACCACACTGCCGCGAACCGCGGCTACCGTTCCTCTATTAGTTTTTGGTACTTCCTGCTCACTTTTTTTAGTATGCTCCATGAATACTATCCCTGCTTCCCTGGTTGTGGCGCTTAATTTTTTCTATTTACTACAATACCATTTACATGTATTATTTGCCATAAATCGTGGTGATCCCTCTATAAAAAAACAACTTTTGTGAGAGAAACAGGAATGAATTCCAGCGGTCGGCCATGGGAGGCAAAATGTTCCAATAAATTTTTAATAAAAAGTTTTCAAAAAACTATTGACAAGTTTCGAAACCTATGCTAATATACCTTTACCAGGTTCCGAGAGACTGGAAGGTGAACCGGGTCCGAGTCAAAGGGAAAATCGGCAGAAGAAAAGGGTGCAAGCCCCGATTGGAAACCGGAAGCTCCAAAAGAGTCGGGCAGCTGCCAGGGACGGTAGTTGAAAGGCAAAGGGAAGGGTAATACCGGAACAGAGCCGGGAAACGCCGGAAAACCGCAGCACAGAATCTGAATAAACCGGTCGGAGGTCGAAGGAAATCGTCTGTAGGGGCGATAGAAAGCGACTGCAGATAGCCGGGGAAAAGGATTCTGAAGGTGAAACCGCAGGTCTGTTGGGACCTGGTGTTTTT
>CAYGHB010000104.1:0-1539 GCA_964349375.1 uncultured Syntrophomonadaceae bacterium
AAGATGAAAGAGTGATGCCCAGCTAATGCAGAAACTGTTGATGATCATTGCCGACTATACCTTACCTGACTTATTATCCGATCTGACGCTGGTTGGCATCGCCTATGGCTATGTATTACTGACAATTGCCATCCCCGTTTTTTTGCAAAAGAAAAATGTAATTTCTAAGTTCCACGCCCGTAAAATTGTGCATCTCTTCACCGGACTGATCGTTTTGATCGTACCTTTTTTTATCATGCCTCTTTTTGCAGTGTTTATCGCTCTCAGTTTGGCTATAGTTGTTTTTTTCAGTTCTCGTGACAGCTCGGTTAGACAGCTGCAGGAGCTTTATGAATCAATCGGCGAGGAAGCCGAGGAGAAAAGCGGACGCCTCGAAGGACCTTTCTTTTACAGCGTATCGATTACACTACTAATCGCGTTATTTGTCCTTTTTGCCCCCGACCGGCTTTATTTTCCAATCTGCGGCATCCTGATTATGATCATCAGCGACACCTTTGCCTCAGTGATAGGCAAAAAATACGGTAAAATAAAAATTAAGATCGCTTACACCGGCACAAAGCGCACCCTTGAGGGTTCGCTTACCTTTTTTGTTTCGGCCTTTATCCTTTGCTTCGCCGCCTTTTCTTATTTCGGACTGCTCAACCCGATTAACCAGCATGCATTAACCTTCAAAACAGTAATCGCTTACTCTTTTATAACCTCCGGAGTCGGCACCGTAATCGAACTGCTGTCACCTTCAACTATTGACGATTTAACTGTGCCGATTGCCACCACAATGGTTATTTACCTGCTCTCTCTTCTTGGTTAAGCTGCTCCAAGAACCACCGCTATAAACCAGATAAAGAAGCTGTACTTCATGATTGTGCTATTTTTTTCCAGCACTTTTCCGGTAGCATCGCTTTTAGCATGGATTGCAATGTAAGTGAGTATCGGATAGAGAACAAAAATAACCAGGTAAAGATAAACAGGATTGTATTGTTCAACAAAATAGGTGGCCAGCATCAGAACTGCTGCCAACGCCAAAAATAGAATAGTGTAATAGCGGGCTGTTTTTTTCCCCCAAACAGTCGAGATGGTATTGCACTTCTGGTCGAGATCTCCCCGATAGTCAGCCATCGTCTTTAAGATCTCGCGGCCCATCATGGCCATAAAAACAGTGGCTGCCAGCATTAACGTCGGCCCGATGTTAGCGGCTGCAACCCCGCCGAAAATAAAGCAGAGGCCTATGATCGCTGCGACAACAATATTACCCCATAGAACAGTACATTTTAGTTTCCAGGAATAGAGGTAAAGCAATATGTTGGCCCCAAGGGCAATTAAAAAAGCCGGCAAACTAATAAAGGTGGCAATCACCAGGGATAGGGCTGTGCCAATTACAAAAAAAGTAAGAGCTCCCTTCGGGCTGATTGTTCCTGCCGGAAGCGGCCGCCCGGGCTTGTTGATGCGGTCAATTTCTATATCGACGTAGTCGTTCCAGGCATTGGTGGAAATGGTAATCAGTAAAACCGTCAGCGCTGCCGCGATCACCGGCCACCAGGA
>CAYGHB010000104.1:1639-6235 GCA_964349375.1 uncultured Syntrophomonadaceae bacterium
CCCGGTGAAGCTGTGCCTGCAACTTTTTCCTCCAACCTGAGTTTTGCTGCACCCCGGACCGGCAAGCTAAAATGACGATGCTTCACAATAACACTCAAAAAGGAGGTGAATCAAATGGCAGTTAGCGCAATCCCTTTAACCGCTCGCCTGCAGTTGCGGCTGAACACCGGGTTGGATGATAATTTTAACCCAATCTACCGCACTCGCACTTTCTCCAATGTAAAGACCGCCGCGGACAATGAAGACCTGTTCGAACTGGCAGAGGAGATCGGCAGCCTGCAACTGCACACCCTTGACGCTGTGCGCCGGGTAGACGAGTACGAACTGGAAGAAGAGTAAGAGCAACTTCAAAGTTGCAACTTAAATGAATAAAGGAGGTGATTAAATGAGCGCAACTTTGCAGATGATCTTCCGCAACGCAACTAACCGCAACGTTACTGTGTCAGTGGCTGATCCCGACCCGGAAATAACGGCAATGGAAGTAGAAGCGGTAATGGATTCCATAATCAGCCGCAATGTATTCAACACTTCCGGCGGTGACATCGAAAGCAAGGTCAGGGCCCAGGTGGTTTCCAGGACAGTAGACATACTGGGTGAATATTAAATAAATAGGGGGTGGGCCTGGCCCGCCCCCTGTTTTGAAGGAGGTGAGTATAAAATATGGAAGAAATGGTTGTTTTAATCGGCAATTTTGGCTTTCCCGTTGCCGTCAGTATTTACCTGCTGGTGCGATTGGAGGGCAAGCTGGAGACCCTTACTGAAAGCATCCATTCCCTTTCAGAAGCGATAGTCAAACATTAGATGGTCAATAAGCCCTCTCCCTGCCTGGGAGAGGGAAATAAATATGATTAAGAAAAGGAGAAACAGAATGCATAAACCGGTAATTGTGCTGGATCCCGGTCATGGTGGTTACGATCCGGGAGCCACCTATAACGGATTGAGGGAAAAAGACTTAAATTTATCCCTGGCCTTAAAAGTTGCTGCCCGACTGGCTGGGGTAAAAACCCTGCTAACCCGCGAACGCGACACTTATGTATCGCTGGCCGACCGGGTGGCTTTAAGCAAAAGAGCTGAGGCCAACCTTTTTATATCGCTGCACGCCAATGCCGGAGGAGGAAAAGGCTTTGAATCATTTATCTACAGCGGCCTTGGCGCTAAAGACCCGGCAGTGCCGATGCAGCAGCTGATCCACGGTGAGATTATGAAAGCTCTAAACCGCTGGGAGATTGTCGACCGCGGTCTAAAGCGAGCTTCCTTCTACGTGCTGAAAAGCAATCCCCGCCCGGCTATCCTGATCGAATCACTTTTCCTCGATAATTTCAGGGAAGCACAAATCTGGCGGGAGCCGCTCTTTGCCGAAACTTTGGCCGGAGGCCTGGTTGAGGGTATTAGAGCTGCTCTTGGTATCAGCGACGCTGAACCACCAGATCCTGTAAGCACCAATGCAGCCGGATTTAAGGCTACCCCAGGCAGTAGTTTATATACCGTTCAGGTCGGCGCTTTTGCCCACTTGCAAAATGCCCGGCAAAGACTCGCCGAAGCGCAGGCGGCGGGTTTTGGTGATGCCTACATCTATCAGAAACAGTAACTTAAAATAGGGGACTTCAATGTCAGTAGCTGAAGTCCCCTTTTAATTTTAAAAAAAGATGTTTATCCTCTCTTAAAAACCTCACACTCTAACATCAGCCAGAAACTGGTACAAAAAGCTGCTGATAACATTTATTTTCTCATATAAATCAGACCCGTTTTCTACTTGCTCAGCTGTAATCAGCGGCATTGGTTTCAGATTGCCGGTCTGACTGTGCAGGTAACGGTAATGATCGAGAACCAGGCGGCCCTGGTTTAGCCTCTTTTCAACGACCTGGCGGGTGAAGCAGCAAGGCACAATCAAACCGCCATTTAAATAAAGGCGGCACTTAAGCTGCTCGCCTGATTCACTACTGCTTTCCTCTTCCGTGATTTTTACTATGTCAGCAACGCTGACATAGCCACTGGCGCCATCGTTTTCAACCAGAGGCTGCCGCATTTTTAGCGGCACTAAAGCTAATTGATGACTGATTGGTAATGGAACACACTGACCACATCCAAGGTAGTTTTTATATTTATTACGCAGCTCAACAAGGTCATAACCATAAAACTTAAGCATTTTGGCCAAAATGGTCTTCAACCTGCGGTTGTCCTGAATGAGATCGCCCTGACGGGTGTAGATCCGGGTAGAGTTTCCCCCTTCCGGGCCGTAACATGGTTCTAATGCGACAATAGATTGAATGCAGTTTTCGAATGTTTTTATCTGCTTCACCTCCCTATCCTATTATAGGCGAACATATGTTTTTTGTAAAGATCAAAATACAGATTCGAGAAGGTATAAAGAAGGATTAAAAACAGACCGGGGAGAAATATGAGGTTATTATATGGTTACAGGAGGAAAACCAAAAATGTCGAATAAACCGACCCGGGAAGATGCCTATAGATTACTGAAGAAATATAACCAAAGTGACGCCCTGATCAAGCATGCCCTGGCCGTGGAAGCGGTGATGGCCTATTTTGCCGAAAAATATGGCGAGGAAGACCTTGAAAAATGGCAAGTCATCGGTCTGGTTCATGATTTAGATTACGAGCAGTATCCCGAGGAGCACTGCCTCAAAACCAAAGAAATCCTCACCGATGAAGGATGGCCGGAGGATTACATCCGGGCAATTATCAGCCATGGCTGGAAAATCTGCACCGATGTCGAGCCGGTGGAAGTAATGGAAAAAGTGCTTTACACCACCGATGAACTGACCGGACTGATCGTAGCTACAATTTTAATGCGACCCAGTAAAAGTATTCTCGACCTGGAACTAAGCTCGGTGAAAAAGAAGTACAAGAACAAAAACTTTGCTGCCGGTGTGGACCGCACTATCATCGAAGAAGGCGCGGCAATGCTCGGTATGAGCTTGGATGAAGTAATTCAAAATACTATCAATGCCATGAAGGCTGAGGCAGCCGCTTTAGGGCTCGAGGGCAACCCTTAATCGTTTAAGGGCGGTCGGCGTTCATGCCACGGTTGCTGCCTTTCGAAGCAGGCGGCGGCGATCAGCAGTTCACGCTCCCCACCCGGCTTGCCGGCAAGCTGCAAACCAACCGGAAAACCATCTTCAGTCCAGCCACAAGGTATACTGATCGCCGGCAGCCCGGTAACTGAAAAAGCGTAAGTCAGCATAATCCAATCGATATAACTTTTCATCTCCTGGCCTTTAATATCAGTGGGGTAAGCAGTTTCAGCCGGGAATGGTTTGATCGGCACCGTGGGAACAGCAATCAGGTCGTACTGCTTAAAAAAGCCGAGCAGTTGCTGCCAGAGGCGCGAGCGATGCTGATCAGCTTTGGCAATGGCTGCTGCCGTAAGAGCAAGCCCCTGCCTGGCGTTGCCAATAATATTGGGGTTAACCAGCTCTAAAAACTCCGGTTTTTTAAGTTCGTCCTGATAAAGGGCAGCGTAACGAACCCCGCGCAAAACAGCTGCCGTCTCCTGCAAACCGCTAAAATCGGGGCAATCTTCGCTTACCGTGCATCCAAGCTGCTCGAACGTTTTGATCGATCGCCTGGCTACCTCAAGAACCTCATGATCAACCGGCGTTAGATTTAAGTTATCGCTCCAGGCAACCTTAAAACTGCATTTACTGCTGAGGCTTTGGTTTACACTTTCATAAAAGCTATCTTCCCTGGGCATTAAAGCCACCGGGCTACGTTTGTCCGGTCCCGCCATTACATCAAACATCAGTGCCAGGTCTTCCACGTTGCGGGCCATCGGCCCTTCCAGCGACATTGTATCCCAGTAAAGATCGTTGGGGTAAAAAGGAATCCGCCCCGGCGATGGCCTCATCCCCACGATGCCACAAAAGCTGGCCGGTATTCTGAGTGATCCGCCCAGATCATTACCCTCGGCCAGCGCACAGAGGCCGGCTGCTACAGCAGCAGCAGATCCGCCGCTGGAACCGCCGCTGTTATAAGCTCTGTTCCATGGAGTGCGGGTAGGGCCAAAGAGATCATTATAGGTGGAGCCGCCGGCAGCAAACTCAGGGGTATTGGTTTTACCCATAATTATCGCACCAGCTGCCTTCAGACGCTCAACCACAAGCGAGTCAACATCCGGAACATAATCTTTATACAACCGAGAACCAAAAGTGGTTTTAATCCCCTTCGTCAGGGTTACATCTTTGATGGAAACAGGAATACCGGTCAGTGGACCGGGTGCTATCCCAGCTTTCATTTTATCTTCCAGCTCAAGAGCCGCCTTTAAAGCTGGTTCCTCAGCAACTGTGCAATAGGCATTGATACTTGGGTTTATCTTTTCAATCCGCTCAAGAAAGATTTTTACCACTTCTGTCGGAGTAATCTTGTTTGTCTTGACCAGATCAGCAATGTTGTGGGCGGGCAAATAGCAAAAATCTTCTTTGTTGTTCATTTTTATCTCCTCCTGATTGATCGCGCAGGCAAGGTTATCATTCATCAAACCATGAGCAATCTTTCTGCTAAACCGGCTGATATCCTCTACCGCTGAAATTGACAAACCCTGATCAATATAATACGCTTGTAACAGAAAAAACAACAGAG
>CAYGHB010000105.1:0-6070 GCA_964349375.1 uncultured Syntrophomonadaceae bacterium
CGGGCTCGGTAAAGCCGGGGAACTTGCCGTTACCCCAGTTAAATGATCCTTTTTCAATGATGGCTCCGCCGATCGAGGTTCCGTGCCCGCCGATAAACTTGGTCAGGGAGTGGACAACCAGATCTGCCCCCTTTTCAAACGGGCGCAGCAGGTAAGGGGTGGTAACCGTATTATCAACAACCAGCGGCAAGCCATACCGGTGGGCCACATCAGCCAGTTTTTCCAGATCTGTAACGCTGTTCCGGGGGTTGCCGATTGATTCCACGTATACCGCCCGGGTCTGCTCATCGATCAAGTCCTCAACAGCGCTTGAGTCGGCAGGATCGGCAAAACGAACTTGCAAGCCTAGCCTGGGAAAAGTGTAGGCAAACAGGTTATAGGTACCGCCGTAGAGATGACTGCTGCTGACAATGTTTTGCCCGGCCCCGGCCAGGTTAAGAATAGCAAGGGTAATAGCAGACTGCCCGGATGATAAAGCAAGGGCGGCGCTGCCTCCTTCAAGAGCGGCCAGGCGCTGTTCAAGGACATCAACCGTGGGGTTCATGATCCGCGAGTAAATATTGCCCGCCTCTTTTAAATCAAAAAGGTTAGCCGCATGCTCAACTGAATCAAAAACATAAGAGGTGGTCTGGTAAATCGGAACAGCCCGCGACTTGGTGGCAGGATCCGGCTTTTGACCGGCATGCAGACAAAGAGTGTGAAATTTAACTGTCATTAAAATAGCCTCCTCAGTAATCTAATCTAAGTTTTTCCTTAACAGATTAATGAGGGGCGCATGGAGGAAAGGCCGCCGCGATTGGTAAAGCGGTGGGGGGAAGAGTTCGGGTTCGGATAGATTATCAATATTAGCATCGCAGCGACCTCGGCTAAAATATAAATCCTATCTATTTACTTTCATTTATAGCTGTTATTCTACTTCCTGTCCCGCGAGCTGTCAACCTTTAGAGAATAATTTTTTCAAGGGAATAAAAAAGGAGCAACCGGCTTCTTCAAAGCTGCCCCTTTATTACCCTTTAATCTCTTTAAAGCCCTTATTAATCAAACAGTTTCAGGTATTCACCATAGCCCTCTTCTTCCAGTTTTTCTTTCGGTATAAACTTAAGGGCTGCCGAGTTGATGCAGTAACGTATACCTGTCGGCTGAGGGCCATCGGGGAAAAGATGCCCTAAGTGTGAATCTGCTTCCCTGCTGCGCACCTCGGTGCGCACCATACCAAGGCTGGAGTCCTCATGTTCAACGATATTATTGTCATCAAGCGGGCGGGTAAAACTGGGCCAACCGCTGCCCGAGTCATACTTGTCGGTTGAGCTGAATAATGGTTCCCCAGAAACTACGTCAACATAGATACCCTCTTCTTTTTGATCCCAGTATTCGTTATTAAATGGCGGTTCAGTTGCATCTTTCTGGGTTACAGCAAATTGCAGATCAGTTAACCTGTTGCGGAGTTCTTCCATCGTTTGATCCTCCTCTTCCTTGAAAACAGACTGTGCCACTTCGTCTTCAACAGGAGAACTGTTTTGAACAGCACAGCCGCTAAATGCAAAGATAAAGCAGACGGAGACGAACAAAAACATTAGAAACTTCCAGCTTTTGCTTAAGCTATTCTTCAATTTTTACACCCTTCCAAAAAGCAACATGATCCTTTATTTGTAGCGCTTTTTCTTTTGGCTGCGGGTAGTACCAAGCTGCATTTTCATTCTTATTACCGTTGATTAGAATGTCGTAGTAAAAAGCTTCACCTTTCCAGGGACAGGTCGAACGGTAATCACTTTCGACCAGGTACTCTTTCCTGACATCCTGCGGTGGAAAGTAATGATTGCCTTCAACCATAATGGTATTCTGACTTTCTGCTATAACCTCATCTTTCCAGATTGCCTTTGCCATCTTACACCCTCCTTGCTATTATTGCTTATCATTATATTATAATACAACAATATTGTAGCAATTATTGTCACCTGTGTCAATCACAGTCTGCTCATTGCATGCTGAGCATTGCGATCATTCGCGAAGCGGGGGTAGCCGTATAAGACTAAAACGGTTAATCTTGGCTGTGCTTAATTTTGGCCAGCATATAAAAAGTGAGGAGAAGAATGAAAGGAGTAAAGATTTGCACTGCGGTAAAAAAACCAGCGCCCCAGGCTTCGTTGACATAGCCCCAGACAACCAGGGGGTTATCCCGGAAGGTCTCTTCGAACAAGCCACGAAGTAAGGTATAGCCAAGGACAAAATTCCAGAAAAGATAACCCGGCTTCAGGTTTGGCCTGCGGGCCAGGTAGTTATGAACGATTAGGAGCGCAACACCGATCAGAGATCCATAGATCTGGGTTGGATGCCGTTCAAAAGAAAAGAGCAAGGCTTCGCGGCCCAGAATCTCCTGGTTGAAGATATTGGCGATCCTTACCAGAGCTATACCGACTGCAATACCGGGCACAGCCAAATCAGCCAGGGTATTCCAGTCAGCCTTTTTGGCGCGGCAATAGAGCCAACTGCTGAGGATTCCACCTAGCAGGCCACCATGGAAAGCGAGGCCGCCCCTGTCGACCCGGATGATCAGTTCCGGGTTTGCAGCAAAATATGAGAGGTTGGCAGCTACGTAAACGGCTCTTGCGCTGATAATGATCGCTATCATCAGGATGATGAAGAAGTTAAAAAGGAAGTCTTCATTTAAGCCTTTTTCGCTTCCGTACTTGCGAATATAGTAAAAGCCAGTCAGCACGGAGATGGCAAACATTAAACCATAGATGCGCACGGCCAGTGGGCCGATGGTGAAGATCACCGGGCTGATATCTTCAATATACACCGCTTAATACCTCCTGTTTAAGAAACCTGCTGCCTGATATACCACTACGCCGCCTATCGTAATTGAACGAAAGTAGTTTGTCAATTAACGGGCTGCCAACAGGGCTGTGCAATAAAAAATTTTCTATTGTAACATCATTATATTATGTTATAATCATACTCGGATTATGGAAAACTGTAAAGGAGCTTGATAGCGATGCCAAACAAAGTTATTATCATCGGAGGCGTGGCTGGAGGCGCTTCAACTGCTGCCCGTCTGCGCCGCCTGAGTGAGGAAGATGAGATCATTCTTCTGGAACGGGGAGATTATATTTCTTACGCTAACTGTGGGTTGCCCTACTATATCGGTGGAACGATCGACGAGCGGGAAATACTTTTCGTGATGACTCCGGAAAAATTTAAAGCGTGGCTGAATATCGATGTGCGCACTAAGAATGAAGCCCTGGCCATTAACCGGGAAAAGAAAGAGGTTGAAGTTAAAAATCACCTGACCGGGAAAACCTATCGTGAAAGCTATGATTACCTGGTACTATCACCGGGGGCTGAGCCCTTAAGGCCCCCGCTGCCCGGCATTGACAGCGAGGGCATTTTCAGCCTGCGTACCGTTAACGATACGGACCGCATCTACAATTACATGCAGAGAGGCTGCCCGAAGAAAGCCATAGTTGTCGGAGCAGGCTATATCGGCCTGGAAATGGCGGAAAACCTCCATCGCCGCGGGCTGGAAGTTATCGTTGTGGAAATGGCGCCACAGGTCTTGCCTCCACTCGATGCTGATATGGCCGCCCTTGTTCAGCAATACTTAAGGGCTATCGGTGTTCAAATGCGGCTGGGCAACGGGGTTAAAGAGTTTCACAAAGCTGAAGGGAGCGCCCTGAAGGTGGAGCTGGCTGACGGAGAAATGCTCTCTGCCGACCTGGTGATTCTTTCGATCGGCGTAAAACCGGAAGTAAAACTGGCGGCCGAGGCCGGCCTTGAAGTAGGCCGCGGTATTATCGTAAACGATAAGATGCAAACAGTTGATCCGGCAATCTATGCCCTGGGCGACGCGGTAGAAGTAAAGAACCTGGTCACCGGCAAACCTGCAGTCATTCCTCTGGCCGGACCGGCCAACAAACAGGGACGGATCGTGGCCAACAATATAGCCGGCAGGGAAGATCGTTACAACGGCACACAGGGCACCTCGGTGCTAAAAATATTTGATATGACCGTAGCGACAACAGGAGTTAACGAAAGAATCCTGAAGGATGCCGGAATTGACTTCCATAATATAATCATTCATCCCAACAGTCATGCCGGTTACTACCCGGGAGCCACCCCAATATCGTTAAAACTGCTATTCAGTCCGGAAAGAAAGATTCTCGGTGCTCAGGCAGTCGGTTACAGCGGTGTTGAAAAACGAATCGATGTTCTTGCTACCGCCCTGCGTTCCCGGTTAACAGTAGCTGACCTTCAGGAGCTGGAGCTAACTTATGCCCCACCATTTTCATCAGCTAAGGACCCCGTTAACATGGCCGGCTTTGTGGCATCGAATATGTTAAATGGCGACTATCAAACAATCGATGCTGCTTCTTTGATCAACAATCCTTCATTCAACCGCCAGGTTCTTGATGTGCGCGAGACAGAGGAAGCAGAGATGAGTAAGATTCCCGGAGCGATTAATATTCCGCTGGGTGAATTGCGTTCACGATTGGGCGAGCTGAAACGTACCGAAGAAATTGTTACCTACTGCAGCGTAGGACTACGCTCTTACTTAGCATACCGCATTCTCAAATTAAACGGTTTTGAACAGGTTTTCAATTTAAATGGCGGCTACCGGATGTTCTCGGCTTTAAATAACGAGATTAGTAATAAAGGGGATAACCATAAGATGAATAGCAACAACCAAAACATCGGGACTGCTTCTGTCAGCCCTGGCAGTGCGATCAAACTTGATCTCTGTGGCCTGCAGTGCCCCGGCCCAATCATGCAGGTTTTCCGTAAGATGAATGAAATGCCGGAGGGGGCCGTGCTTGATGTTTGCGCCACCGATCCCGGTTTCGCTTCTGACATCGCTTCCTGGTGCCAGCGAACCGGAAACACTTTGCTAAACAGGGGACATGATGGAAAAGGTTTTACGGCCCAAATTCGCAAAGGCCATGATCAGGCTTTAAACCCTGTCGAACAGGGTCCTGCCGCCCGGCCTCTCGCAGTGGAAAATGACAAAACCATCGTTGTCTTCAGCGGAGATCTCGATCGGGCTCTTGCCGCCCTGATCATTGCCAATGGGGCCGCCGCCATGGGCCGCAAGGTTACCCTTTTCTTTACCTTCTGGGGCTTAAATATCCTCCGTAAAAACGAAAATGTAAAAGTTAAAAAGCCTTTCATGGACGGCATGTTCGGCAAGATGATGCCGCGTGGCAGCACTAAGCTGGGGCTTTCACGGATGAACATGGCCGGCATGGGGCCGAAAATGATCCGCATGGTTATGAAGAATAAGAATGTTGACTCGCTGGAAACGCTGCTGCAGGAAGCGCTAAAATCTGGAGTGCGCCTGGTTGCCTGCCAGATGTCGATGGATATCATGGGCATAACTGCCACTGAGCTGATCGACGGGGTTGAACTGGCTGGTGTGGCCTCCTACCTGGACGCAGCCGAAAGCTCGGATGTAAACCTGTTTATTTAAACGATCGCTTGTTAAAGAAAAAAAGAACCTGCCCGAGGTGGGTAGATTCTTTTTTTCTTGCAAGTTTAATATGTCTACTTATTCATTACTATTGTCTTCTTCAGCCTCTACATCTTCCGGTACATTACCCTGGTAGCTGTTGTCATCCGGGTCACTAAGATCAATACTTGCATCTCCAAAGCCGATAAAGGCTCCGCCGATTTGCGCGACGTTTGCAATAAAATCGTTCCTACGCAGGGTTACTTTGGAGTCTTCAAAGGCAACAAGGCCTCCTCCAAATTCAAATGCCACGTTGCTATTAAAGATTGTGTCGATGATTTCTGAAACAGACAGGACCACCAGCAGGATTCCACCGCCTGAGCCGGAACTCGCCGTATTTTCAAGGATAAAACAACGCTCCATCTTTAAATTAGACCGCAGAACGATCATAGCTCCACCTGTACTGGCCAGATTGCCGGCAATCGTTGAATCGATTATCGTAGCAGAAGAACCTTCTCCTAAAACCATTCCTCCGCCTGCCCGCCCGGCGCCATTGCCGTCAATCAGACTGTTATTAATGTTAGCCTCTGCGCCATTCATTAAAGCAACACCGCCACCATCCTGTTG
>CAYGHB010000106.1:0-6070 GCA_964349375.1 uncultured Syntrophomonadaceae bacterium
CCCCTGGCGCTAATGAAGGGATTGTTCCAATATAACCAAAAACATCGTCTTCGATAACAATATTATTTAATGTTACATTGCCGGTATTGGTAACCAAGAACCTGAACTTTGGTTGATGGCCAATCAATTCAGGCCCGAATGCTTCATCAGCATCAAACCAGTTAACCCCGCCATCAACATCAACAGAGACCTGCTTAACGAGCTTAATTGAGGGTTTTGCAGGTGGCACACAATAATAAAAGGTTATGTGACTCCAATTTCCTCCAGGCTGCGACAAGCCACAATCCTGGTAAACTCCCTCGCTATAAGTGGGATCGTGATAGTAACGGTAGAAGTTACCTCCCTGGTTTCCACCTTTAGCATACAGATGGTAAATCGGATAGTTTGTCTGGTAAGCAAAATACTGTTTATCGGAAATAGTCTTTTTATAGATAGTTACCGTAAAACCAGTAGTACTATCCGTATATGTTGCTCCATCTCGGACACCATTTTGGTCAGCGTCGATCTTGAAGCTATAAAACCGGTCGCATGACTGCGGACCGAGATCTCGCTTTACGTTAACTGCATCAGGATCGTTGAGCCCCTTTCTGAATAAATTCGGGTATTGCGTGGACAACGCCGAACCGGTATCTGGAGAAACCAGCGGTCCGGTGCAGTTATTGGGGTAACCTGTCAATACAGCAGCACTGACAGTATTTAAATTTGATATATTACTGTTTGAACTGACCGATCCAGATACGCTCCACAAGTAAGGGAATAAAGATGGCACCGGTTTGCTGTCATTGAAAAAGCCTTGCGAAGCCTCGGGTGTAAAGTTTGAGCTATACGACGGTCCGAAACCTGCAAAATCGTAATGTGCCTGATCGCTATCTGTTATCGTTTGCCCGTTGTATGAAGTCGTCGCGGTGGCAGTATTTCGGTGATAGAGACGTTTCCAAAAACCATCAAAGCTGGCACGAACATACATTTTTTTCGAACCGGTGTTAGTAATTGTGTACTGGTTTTCCAAACATTCTCCAATTTCCCAACTTCCGGTTTGTATTTCTTGTATTTCGTTCAAATTCGCTACATTTAGATCCAAAGTTCCGGCGGTAAATGTATTTTCTGTTTGATCACCCGAAGTAAACCAGGCGTTGGTCATACCGCTGGTTAAAGTTACTGCTAACAACAAAACAAACAGGCCATAGACAAAACCACTACGCAGCGTCAAGGCCCGCCTGCTGAAATTTGCTATTTTACTTTTGCCATCTTTTTCAGCCATCATGCTTAAAACCTCGATTCGCTCTTGTTATTATCAGGAAACTTCTTCTTTAGCGTCCCAGGCCGGCAGCTGAAATCCTTTTTCGCTGCCAAGGCCAAGCGCGGTTAAACGCTCGTTGTAAACAAGGTAACCCATTTCAAGCACGCTTCTGAAGATGCAGCTCTTGCGGCTGTTCATACTCTGCAGGGTGCCCTGCCAGCTGGTGTTGCGGCGAAACTGCACCCGGATTAAGAATACTGAGTCCTCAGTAGCGCTTGTGTTATTTTGATTCAGGTTATCCATTAAAATATACCTCGTAATTTGTGAGTTATTGCGTACAAAAAGACCTTAACTCAGTATCGCTCTGCGGATAATTCTGATCATCCAGTTTGGACTGCACCAGCATGATCATCTCCAGAAAATCGTTAAAGTATTGAATCTGGCCGGTTTTGATATGCTCGATTTTACCCTTAAACACTGTGGGATCATCATTATTAATCCTGATGATAAAATCGGAGCCGCGGCCCTGGTAGTTAGTTTTTTTATCCGCTTTGTTGGTCATTGTTTAAATCCTTTACAAATAGCTTATTAACCTTAAGCTAATTGTAACGAAAGTCTGTTGCATTTCTGTTACAAATTGGGGTTAATTGCGTTATGCGAGTATAATAGAAGAATATTATGAACAGAGGACACAAAAAAAGGCATTAATTGAAGTGGAAATCGCCTTCGAGGGGGAAAATGGTTTCTATTTTTTTCTGCAATACCAAACCCTGCAGGGAATGCTTACGGCTAAAAGCACGCTCAATTCTGTCCAAAACCTCGGCAGCCTGTTCCCGGTTCAAGCCGGGAAGCAGCAGCAAAAACTGGCCCTCCCGCCAGTTGGTGAAAAGATCTCCCTTACGCAGAGTTTGCATGATCACGTTTTTTAAATTTAGCATCAACTCCTGCAGCAGGTAATCTGAGGGTTTGGAATAGTCCTTGCTGATCAACACCAACATGCAGAGTAAGACCGATTGGCCGCTGCGTTCACCGCGCAGCTGCTCCAGCTTGTAGAAAAGGCGGAATTGATCGGCATCACAGTAGAGAGCCCCTTCGGGCAGCTCTTTGCCATTTAAACCGGCCTGGATTTTGTTCAAATCAATCTCCGGGTTATCGCTTTCCGCTTGAAGTTTTTCGTAAACTTTCTTCATATCTTCCGATGGGGTTAGCCCCATCTCCTTATAAAATGCCGACGAGGCTTCATCGTAATGAGCCAGGGCACGAGTAGCCTCACCTTTGGCCTGCAAAGCTTCGATAATTCGGATGTGAAGGCCTTCCTCAAAGTAATCAATCTTTGTGGCTTCTTCGCAGAGTTTAATAACCTGGTCTTGCTCTTTATTGTTGCTTAAGAGGTCGGCCAAATCTTGTACAGCGCCGATGTAAAGCTCGTGCTGGCCGGAACTGATAAGTGAACGCCTGCCGGATGAAAACAAGTCCTGCAGATATTCAGCTTTGTATAGTTCAAGCGCTTGATTTAATAGGGTTATTGCTTCACCCGGCTTTTCTTCGGCTATCAGTTTAGCTTCAGTAACAAGATGTTCAAAGCGATCGATCGGATCACCAGCGGCATTTTCAGCTGATAACTCTTGATCTTGAAAGGCACGGCTTTGATCCGCTAAGCCAGAGTCCATCGCCTTAATTGCTGCCTTTTCCCGTGCTTCACCAATAAAGCTTACCTTACCGGGGTTGATATAGGTATCCGGCATCGGGGCGGGAGCGTTACCAAGATCGACCCTATCTCCCATGATAGCCCTGATCTTATGCTCACTTTTTTGATAAGCTTCTTGATGCCGGTGAATGCTTTCAGCTTTATTACCGATAGCAGAGGCCGCTTTTATCTGGTGCAGACCCATTTTGAGCCTGATCAGAACATCTTCGCGCTGCAGCGGTTTGATCAGGTAATCGTTAACACCTGCTTCGATCGCCCGGCCCAGATCCTGGTAAAAATCGGGGTCAGCAAACGCAATGATGTAGGCTTGGGGTGTACGGTGACGCAGCTCTCTAACGATAGAAACCGGATCTTCGTTAAAAAAATCAAAGTCAACAATGACAAATTCAGGAGTTAGTTTTTGGGCCAGATCAATCAGCGACTTACTGGAAAAGGTATTGACAACTTCGCACCTTATATTATTGGTGTCAAATAACCCTTTTATATCGCGTGATGATATATAGTTGTTTTCGACAAGCAGCAGATACAAGCCAGTCACCCCTGAGCGTTATTCTTGGTAAATCATTAGTTAAAATGAGAATCGCCTTCAAGTGGATAAAGGGATTCGATCTTTTGATACATCACCAGGTCATGTAATGAATATTGGCTGTGAAACGCTTTCTCAATTCTATCCAGAACCATCATGGCCTGTTCCCGGTTTAGTCCGGGCAGCAGAAGCAGAAATTGCGCTTCATTCCAGGATGTAACCAGGTCACCTTTACGCAGCGAATTCATAATGACATCTTTTAAATTATGCATAACACCTTTCAGCTGTTCCGCAGGTGGTTTGGCATAATTGCCCGCAGCAATAGTAATCAGGCAGAGCAGCACCGGATGATCGCTTCTTTCGCTCCGTAACTGCTGCAGTTTATAGAAGTAGCGAAACATTTCCGGATCGCAGAAATAAGCCCCGCTTACAGCCTTTTTGCTCTTCAGGTTTTCCTGGATCGTACTCAAATCAAGCTCAAAGTTGCCGGTTTCAAGACCGACCTGACGGTAGAGCTTTTTCATTTCATCGGATGGCTTAACACCCATCTCGCGATAAAAAGCCGATGTAACCTCGTTATAATGCGCACGGGCCCGGGCAGTCTGCCCTTCGGCTATCAGCGCTTCGAGCATGATCACGTGGATGTTTTCGTCAAAGTAGTCGATTGCGGAAGCCTGCTCGCATAGTTTAATAATATCGATGTAAGCCCTTTTGCTTTTTAGCAGATCAGCAAGAGAGTAAATGGCATTGAGGTAAAGGTCATGGTAGTAGACACGCAGCGGTTCACTCCACTCACTGTAGGTAGACTCAGGCAGGTACTTTCCTTTATAGAGGCCGATAGCCTGACGGTAAAGCTTAACCGCCTGGTTTGGTTCGCTTGCGCTTAATTCATCTGCCTCCCGGCTGTAAGCTTCAAACTGATCAACATCGATCCAGCATTCCACTTTATTTTCCCAGCGGTAAGTACCCTGACTGAAGACAATGTTATCGGAAATGGAGGGTTCTGAGTCCTCATTTTTAAGAGCTCGGCGCAGCCTGAACACCTGGGCCCGCATTGCTGTGCCGGGATCAGAGTAGTCTTTTTCCGGCCAGATGCGTTCCAGGATTTCTTCGGGGTTAATGGACTGATCGCGGAATGAAAGAAGGTATTTAAAAACTTCCCACATGCGTCGTGAACGACTGCTGCTTTCACTAATAACATCATTACCCTGGCTTACATAAAACTTGCCAAGAGTATAGATGTTTATTTCAGCTTTGCTGTTCACTGTTTGTACCTGTACCATATTAATCTTTTCCACCTAGAGGAACTTAATTTATACTTTTTCTATTGTATTGCCGGACTATTTTTGTACAGCAACCCCTGTATCTGAAAATTCCACTGCTCTTAGGGTATTTAATTATACATTATAAATAAAATCTTGTAAATAGAAATTTAAACATTTTTTTACTATTTTGTGCATACTTACGCATACTTAAATGTTTATATGCCTCCTTCAGAACCGTTGATAATCTTAAGGTAGGTTAGCTTCAGCCCTGGCAACATTTTTGAGATGTTCCTGCAGGGTGTGCGAGAAGTAATGCTCTCCACTGCTGTCATACTTATAGTTATAGTAAAAATAATCTGAGGCCTCTGGGTAGAGGGCGGCTTTAATCGATGCGGCCCCGGGGGCGGCAATCGGTCCGGGTGGCAGGCCGCCGAAGAGGTAGGTGTTATAGGGAGATTCGATTTCGAGATCCTTAAAGGTGAGAAATTCTTTTGTTTCTCCCAGGGCATACTGGATCGTAGCGTCAATCTGCAGCAACATACCGATTTCCAGGCGGTTGTAAATAACTCCGGCTATTAACGGGCGTTCGTGATCAACGCGACCTTCGCGCTCGACCATGGCTGCAATAGTGAGAATTTCATGCAGACTACTGTTCAGGTCGGCGATGCGCTGTTGATCTTCATCGGTGATGATCTGTTCCAAACGGCGCAGCATCAAACTAATGATATCTTCCATAGCGATTTCCGGAAGAACCTCATAGGTATCGGGAAAAAGATAGCCTTCCAGCAGGAACTCTACCTGTGGATCTGTTACTTCTTTCAAAAAAGGAAAATTCTCCATCAAGTCGGCCGGGGGCCGGCGGGCAAAATCCAGAAATGCGCTGCTGTCAACCAGACCCTTCTCCTCTAAGCGCAGGGCAATCTCCTTTACGGTAAAGCCTTCGGGGATTGTAAACCAGATGGTCTCGGAGTAGATCTCGCCCGCGGCGAGCTTTGCCGTAATTTGCTCCAGGCTGAGCGACGGGCTTAAGTAATATATTCCGGCGATAAAGAGGTGGCCCAGACCATGACGGCGCACGTAAAGCTGAAAAACCTGCTGGTTGTGAATCAGCCCTTCGCTGTAGAGCAGCTCACCAATCGCCGCGGCGTTGGCGCCGGAAGGTATTTCAATTAAGCGGTAATTATCCACCGCTTGCGGATCAACGGGCTGCAACTGCTGATTGTAAAAGTTGTTCCCGGCTACGTAAGCGGCCAGGGAGAGAATCATTAATACAACAAGGACGATCAGAATACGCTTGAACATTATCCGCACTCCTTCTAGAAGAGTTCCTC
>CAYGHB010000107.1:0-2723 GCA_964349375.1 uncultured Syntrophomonadaceae bacterium
GTTGACAAGGTCCGTTTCTACGGCGAACCGGTTGCCATCGTGGCAGCCACAAGCGAAAGAGCGGCACTGGAAGCAGTAGAACTGATCGATGTGGAATACGAAGAGCTGCCCGGGGTTTTTGATCCCCGCGAGGGCATGAAACCCGGTTCTGCCCTGGTCCACGAAGATCTTGAAGCCTATGAAAGAGTACCGATATTCTACCCTGTTCCGGGTACCAATATCAGCAACCACTTTAAACTGCGCAAAGGCGATGTGGAAAAAGGCTTTGCCGAAGCCGATCTGATTATCGAGCGCGATTACTACGTACCCCAGATGCAACATGTGCCGATCGAAACCCATAAGGCTGCTGCTCAATGGAGCCCGGGGGGCAAGTTGACGGTCTGGAGTACCGCTCAGTCTCCCAACGTAGTGCGCCAGTTGCTGGCTAAGGCCTTTGAGCTGCCAATGCATAATATCAGGGTTATCTCCAGCTACATCGGCGGTGGTTTCGGCTGTAAAGCCGGCGCCTCTATTGAAGGTCTGGTTATTCCGATCGCTATGAAATTCCCAGGCTATGTAGTTAAGATTGTCTTTAACCGCGAAGAAGATATGCAGGCCACTTTCATGCGCCAGGGCCTCTACTCAAATCTTAAAACAGGGGTGCGCAAAGACGGGCGCATTACGGCCCTGGAATACAAAATGGTCTGGGATGGTGGCGCTTACACCGAGTACGGCGTAAATATCGTCAGGGCGGCCGGTTACAGCTCAACGGGCGCGTATGACATCCCCAACGTCAAGACCGACTCTTACTGTGTTTACACTAATAACTCAATCGGCGGCCCGGTCCGCGGCTTTGGTATGTGCGAAATGCAGTGGGGTATTGAGCGCCAGATTGAAGCAATTGCTAAAGAACTAAATATGGATCCGCTGGAAGTACGCCTGCTTAACGGTATGAAAGAAGGCTCAACTTCGGCGGCCGGTCAGGTTGTCCATCACGTAGCTTATGATAAATGTCTAAAAGTGGTAGCTGATAAGATTGGCTGGGGCAAGAAAGAGGGCAAATTCCGCGGCAAAGGTATCGCCGGCCTGGTTAAATGCCCGGCTCAGCCTAGCAACGCCGCTTCGTCAGCCATTATTCGCATTAACGAAGATGGCAGCGCCCATGTCATGATTGGCGCCACTGAGATGGGCCAGGGGATGCTGACAGCGATCAGCCAGATAGCGGCTGAGGGCTTAAATATTCCACTAGAAAAAATAGACATCAAAGTACCCGATACCGATTTTACCCCTTACGAGTGGCAGAGTGTGGGCAGCAGGGTTATATACACTTGTGGTACAGCCGTCAAGAGGGCTGCTGAAGATGCTCTCGGTCAGATCTACACCGTGGCTGCCAACTTGCTGGAAGTACCTAGAGGGGATCTAACCTTTGACGGCAAAATGATCTATTCTACAATAGATAAAAATATCAAAGCCACGATCAGGGAAGTGACCGACAGCTGCAAGAAGTGCACCGGTGAAGGTATTGCCGGTCCGATTATTGGCCGTGGTTCCTTCGTGCCCACCAATATGACCAACCTGGATCCGGAAACCGGTCAGGGTAATCCCGGTCTTTTCTACTGCTTCGGCGCAACCGCTGTTGAAGTGGAAGTCGATCCGGAAACCGGAGTGATTACAGTTCTGCAGTTGGCCATCTCAATTGATGCCGGCAAGGCGGTAAACCCGCAACTCTGCCACGTGCAGCTGCACGGTGGGGCGATCATGGGGCTATCCACTGCTCTTTATGAGGAAGTAAAGTTTGATAAGGGCATTATGCTCAACCGGAACTTTACAGACTATAAGATAGCGGCAATCGACAACACGCCTCATCTCGACAGTTTTATCATCGAAACACCTGAAGAAAATGGGCCTTACGGCGCCCGGGGTATCGGTGAACAGCCGATGATCGGTGTGGCTCCGGCCATTGCCAATGCTGTATGCGACGCTCTGGATATCGATGTTAATACATTCCCGCTAACCCCGGAACGGGTCTGGCAGGCTATTAAGGCTAAAAAGTAAAAAATGCAGCACAATAAAGTAGGGGGTACGGGTTTCCCGTGCCCCTTTTCTTTATCTTTATCGCCTAAGCGCAATGCATGTGAGTGCAGATGTTGGCCTGCTTTGTAGTATAATTTAAGCAGCAGTGTAAACGAATTTTAAATGAGGTAAAAAATGATACCAAGATTAGTAGTGATCAGGGGCGCTGGTGACCTGGCAACTGGTGTAGCCCACCGGCTCTGGCAGGCGGGTTTTGAACCGGTTATGCTCGAGCTTGCTCAGCCGCTGGTGGTGCGGCGCACGGTATCCTTTGCTGCTGCGGTTTTTCAAAAGATTATTATAGTTGAAGGGGTAAGGGCTGAGCTATGCCCTGCCGCGGAAGGTGTGCCCGGTTGCTTCGCCCGCAATAATGTGCCGGTGTTAGTTGACTCCGAAGCTGCGTCGTTAGCTACTTTACAACCAAAAATTTTAATTGACGCCACCATGGCCAAGGGCAATAGGATTACAAAAATCAGCGATGCCGAGCTGGTTATCGGTCTTGGCCCCGGATTTACAGCCGCTGTTGATGTGGATGCCGTGGTAGAGACCAACCGTGGCCACAGCCTGGGACGGGTGATCTATGAAGGCGCTGCTGCATCCGATACGGGAGAGCCCGGCCTGATTGCCGGTTACGGTAAGGAACGGCTCCTTCGCGCCCCGGTAGACGGACT
>CAYGHB010000107.1:2823-5952 GCA_964349375.1 uncultured Syntrophomonadaceae bacterium
GCCTGATTGCCGGTTACGGTAAGGAACGGCTCCTTCGCGCCCCGGTAGACGGACTGTTTAAGCCGGTTCTGGAAATCGGCGAGCTGGTGAAAAAGGGTGAAACAGTTGCCACTGTTGAAGGAACGCCGATCAGAGCAGAAATTAGCGGGTTGTTGCGGGGCCTGCTTTATCCGGACTTGCTGGTCAACCAGGGAGTAAAAGTTGGCGATATCGATCCCCGGGGAACAGAGGTTGACTTCATGGCGATATCCGACAAAGCCCGGGCTATTGGCGGCGGCGTCCTCGAAGCAATCCTAAACCGCTACAACCATCAGAGGTGATAAAAATGACTGCGGAAATAAACAAGCAAATTAATCCCGAAGCGGAATACTGCTACTGTCACGACTGCCGTAAACTGCGCGAAGCATCCGACCTGGTCCTCACCGACCAGGGTCTACAGTGTCGCCACTGCGGCGGCCATCATTTTGACGAATCCGGCTGGGTTATCTGTCCCTACCACAAAATCTCGGCTGTTAAATGCCCGCGCGCCGGTAAAGGCATTATAAATGGCGAAAACGGTTTGGAATGCATCGATCGCTGTTTTTTCCGCTTCAAGTAGTCTTGTGGGGGTCTGATCATTGGAACAGCTTTCTCTTTACCGCTCAGCAGAATTAACCGATCCTGCTTTGGTCTCTTATATCGGAGCAGGCGGTAAAACCACGCTCATACTCAGGTTAGCGGAAGAGCTTTCTGCAGCAGGGCACAAGGTAATCATTACGACAACTACCAAGATTTATCCGCCGGATAATCTGCCTTTAATCCTTGCCTCTACCTTTGAAAAGGCTTTAGAAGAACTTTCAGAAATCTTTAAAACGCAATCCCTGGCAGTGATCGGCAGCAAAATCAGCCCGGACGGAAAGCTTAAAGGTTTACAACCGGATCTTGTAAACCGCATTTTTAAAGAACTGCAGCTTTTTACACTAGTTGAAGCAGACGGTGCCAGGGGGAAGCCGCTTAAAGGCTATAACGATTATGAGCCGCTTATCCCTTCCGGTAGTGATCTGGTATTTGCTGTAATCGGAGCCGACGCTTTAGATAAAAAGGTTGACGAAGCTTTTGTCCACCGGTCTGTACAGTTTTGCGCAGCAACCGGGATTGATACCGGAAAAAAAATAAACGGTATGATATTGGCAAAAAGCTACCGCCAGATGCATGAGATCGCTGCCGGCCAGGCCCCTACAGCAGTGTTAAAAGCGATCCTCAATAAAACGGATCTGCTTGCCGAACCGGAGAAAACTGCGTTAAATTTAATGGATCTCCTGGTTGAAGAAACGGGTTCATATAATAATCTGCTGCTTACAACAGCGCAGGATGCAAACCCGGTAAAATTAATTTTGCAGGTTCCGCCCAAAAAGCCTGCTGTTACTGTTGCCGCCATTATCCTTGCCGCCGGTCTTTCAAAACGAATGGGCGAGGATAAACTAAGGTTAAAGTTAGGGGAGAGCACCGTATTTGAAATCACCCTGCAAGCAATCACAAAAGCCGGTTTTCAACAGGTAATTGTGGTAACCAGGCCCGGCAGCAATCTTGCAGATCAGGCTCGCAGTTACAACTGCCGGCTCGTGGAGAATCCAACCCCTGAAGATGGCCTGTCCTCATCACTTAAAGCTGGCCTTAAAGCTTTAGGCAGCGACATTCAGGGAGCCCTGTTTGCGCTTGCCGATCAACCGCTGATTATTCCAGAGCTCTACATCCTGTTGAGTAATCGCTACCGGAAAAAGCTAAAATTGATTACCTGCCCGCTTTACCAGGGCAAAAGGGGCAACCCCACCATTTTTGATCGCCGTACCTGGCCGGCTTTGCAACAAATTGAAGGCGACCAGGGTGGCCGCTCTCTGCTCAGGTATCTGGCAGAAGAACAGGTAGATTATATAAGGGTGGACGATCCTGCGGTGATCACCGATCTTGATACCCCGGCCGATTATGCCCGCCTCAGGAATCAAGACAACTAAAAAATACAGGAAGTGATAAACCAATGAAATTATTAATCCTGATTCAGGGAAACTACGGACAAAGAATTGCTGATCATATTGAAGCCAACAAACCCCGGGACTGGCAGGTAAAAACATGGATGGTTCCATCAATAACCGAAAGTGTTATTGACGAACCTGAACAATACCTTCCTGACAACCTGCCCCAGGCGGACCTGATCTTGCACTTGGCCGAATCGCCCCAGGCTGCTCAATTACTACCAACCCTGGCTGATAGAACAGGAGCCAGGGGGATAGTGGCCTCTATCGACAGCACAGCCTGGATTCCCTTGGGGTTACGCAACCAACTGCGCCGCGAACTGAATAAAAAAGATATAGCTATTGTTTATCCTGAACCGCTTTGCTCAATCGATGAAGAAACTGTCGGATTCTATGAAAACAATAAACAGCCCTATACCAGTGCCATAATCAGCGAATTTGCCCGCTATTTTGGGAAACCCAAGGTCGAACTGACTCTTGACCATAAAAACAACATCGTTGCAGCTAAGATTTTACGCGGTGCGCCTTGCGGCTCTTCGCAGTACACTTCACGGCGTATCATCGGGCTAAATGCTGATGATTCAGTGCCAAAGGCCGGTTTAATGTGCCTGCATTACCCCTGCCTTGCTTCGATGCAGTTTGAACAAACCGATAACGGGGTCGATACGATCATGCATACCTCCGGTCGTGTGTTTAACGAAGCAATGGAAAAAGCGCTAAAGTCTTTGTAGTAGAAATATTCGTAGAAATATGCATAATTTCCCTTAATTTTCGATTGATTTATTCTCAGAATAACTGTATTATTGTAACCGTTGTTATTTTAAAATGAGAGAGGAGATTTACAGTATGAACAAACAAGAACTAATTGCGTTGGTCGCTGAGAAAGCAGATCTCAGCAAAAAAGAAAGCGAAGCAGCAGTATCGGCAATAATTAACGGCATTACCAATGCCCTTTCAAAAGGTGAAAAGGTACAGCTGGTCGGTTTCGGAACATTCGAAGTAAGACAGCGCCAGGCCCGCGAAGGGCGTAACCCGAGCACCGGCGAAACGATAAAGATTGCAGCACAAAAAGTGCCGGCCTTTAAAGCAGGTAAAGCTTTAAAAGACCAGGTTAAGTAAT
>CAYGHB010000108.1:0-1344 GCA_964349375.1 uncultured Syntrophomonadaceae bacterium
GTAGCCAAACTATCCGGAAGAGGCTTGGGCCACACGGGGGGCACCCTTGATAAGCTTGAATCGATTCCTGGCTTTAGGACAGAAATGCAGCTAGCGGAACTTTTTGAGGCAGTTAAGAAAATTGGGGTGGCGGTGGCCGGGCAAACCGGTAACCTGGTGCCTGCCGATAAACTGCTTTACGCTCTGCGGGATGTTACCGCCACCGTGGACAGCATGCCCCTTATCGCCGGCAGTATTATGAGTAAAAAGTTGGCTTCCGGGGCTGATGCCCTGGTCCTCGATGTGAAAACCGGGGACGGGGCTTTTCTGAAAGACAAAGATGCCGCTTTTGAGCTGGCCCGGATGATGGTATCAATTGGTAACGGGGCCGGCCGCAAAACGGTGGCTGTGGTAACCAACATGGATCAACCACTCGGCTCTGCCGTGGGTAACGCCCTGGAGGTAAAAGAAGCTATTCAGACCCTAAAGGGCGACGGCCCGCCTGATCTGGAAGAACTCTGTCTCTTATTGGGCAGCTGGATGCTGACCCTGGCCGGCAAGTGTTCTCACCCCGAACAGGGCAGGGATTTACTGGCTGAAGCAATTGCCAACGGCTCAGCCCTGGAAAAGTTTAAGGAGATGGTGCGTCAGCAGCACGGTAATGACGCCGTGGCCGAGGACTTAACGCTGCTGCCGCAAGCGGAAAAAATGGTGGCTGTAACAGCGCCTTACGCCGGTTATGTCAGAAGACTCGAAGCAGAGGCTATTGGCCTGGCTGCGATGACCCTGGGCGCAGGAAGGGAAACTAAAGAATCAGTGATTGATCCGGCAGTTGGGGTTGTGATTAATAAAAAGATTGGTGATCCTGTCCAGGCCGGAGAAAATCTTGCCGTCATACATGCTGGTGCCGATGCGCCGGTTGAGCAGCTGGACAGCGTTAAGAACATGATTATTGATGCTTATAGCTTCCAGGACGATCTGGTTGAAAAAGAAAAGCTGATCCTCGGTGTTGTCGAGTAAACAGCTATTGGAGGGATTATTAAAATGTCAGAGAACATGGCCGGCTATATTGACCATACCTTGCTCAAGCCGGAAGCAACTGAAGCGCAAATTGAGGAATTGTGCCGCGAGGCTATCAAATTTGATTTCTTTTCTGTCTGTATAAACCCCTCTTATGTAAAAACTGCTGCGCAGGCTCTCCGTGGCAGTGCAGTCAGGATCTGCTGCGTGGTCGGTTTCCCTTTAGGGGCGACGACAACGGCAGTAAAAGCTTTTGAAACTGCTGAAGCAGTCGAAAACGGCGCTGCAGAAATTGATATGGTGATCCATGTTGGGGCGCTTAAGGATAAAAAAGAAGATTATCTA
>CAYGHB010000108.1:1444-5929 GCA_964349375.1 uncultured Syntrophomonadaceae bacterium
ACCAATTTTTATCTTGATTTGCTTTGGTTCCGCGATCTGGATGCAGGCCAGGTTTTCTGGACCCAGTACCTGACCCTTTGGGGCATGAGAATCGGGGCCTTTTTATTCATATTTTTTGTGCTGTTTATCAACCTGCTTTTTACCCGCCGCTATATTATCAGTTTCCCCAACCTTGCTTTACGCGAGCGGTTGATGGCCTCAGGGATGATGCAGCTACTAACTCCGCGGCGGCTTGTGTTCTATTTCCTTGCTGCATCGGCTTTGCTGGCCTATATCCTATCCGGCTATGCAGGTAATTACTGGATGGAACTTTTACGTTATTTAAATCATGTCCCCTTCAATCTCAGTGATCCTGTTTTTGGAACTGATATTTCTTTTTATGTTTTCAAACTTCCTTTTTACCGCTTTATCTATAGTTTTTTAATGATGACCCTGGTTGTTTCGCTGATCATTGTCGGCGCTATCTACATAACCCTGACCCCGCCCTCTCAGGGCAAGAAAAGCTGGATACTGCCACCGAACAGAGGTGTCAGTCACCTGTCGGTTTTACTGGCTTTAATATTCGGCCTGAAAGTATGGGATTACCATCTGAAACAGTTCGAACTTGTATTATCCGAGTTCGGAATTGTTTACGGTGCCGGTTATGCCGACATTCATGCCAACTATCCGGTACTGGTGATCCTGATGTACCTGGCACTTGTCATTGCCCTTGTTTTTGTGGCCAACATATTCTTGCGCCGCTTCAGGCTTTTTATTTATGGAATCTTAGTTCTGACCGGAGTTTCAATGCTTGGCGGAGGCGCTTACCCGGCGGCGGTCCAGAGCTTTGTCGTTGAGCCAAGTGAATTTACTTATGAGCGTGAGTATTTGGAACATAATATCGCTTATACCCGTAAAGCCTACGGGGTTGGCGAATTTGCCACCCGACACTACGATCCGAGCGCCAAGCTGACCTGGGATGACTTACATGAAAACCCCGGCACCATTAATAACGTTAGGCTCTGGGATTACCGTCCGCTTTTAACCACCTTTAACGAACTGCAGGCGATCAGGCTTTACTACCGCTTTCATGATGTTGATATAGATCGCTATATGATTGATGGCAACTACCGTCAGGTTATGATCGCCGCGCGAGAACTAGACAAGAGCAGACTTGCCGCGCAGGCTCAAACCTGGGTTAATATGCAGCTGCAGTGGACCCACGGCTACGGTGTTACGATGAGCCCGGTAAACGAGGTAACCAATGAAGGTCTGCCCCGTTACTTCTTAGGGGATATCCCACCAACCGGCAGCATTAATCTTGATAACCCGGCCATCTATTTTGGTGAGCTTACCAATGATTACGTGATTGTCAATACCGATACCCCGGAATTTCATTATGCCACTGCCGGTGATCTAAATGAATTTACCTTTTACGATGGTGAAGCCGGTGTTGAGCTGCACTCTTTTTTACGCCGGGCGCTCTTTGCTTTAAAATTCGGGGAGTACCGGATTCTGGTGTCCAATGAGCTCAGTAATGATAGCAAGTTTTTATTTGACCGCAATATTCATGATCGGGTTCGTAAACTGGCGCCTTTCCTCCGCTACGATAGCGATCCCTACATTGTTGTCAATGATGGCCGGCTTTTCTGGATTCAGGATGCCTACACAGTGACCAGCAACTATCCCTATTCAGCCCCATATGGCAACATCAACTATATCAGGAACTCGGTAAAAGTAGTGATCGATGCTTATAACGGCAGCGTCCGCTACTATATTATCGACCCTGATGATCCCCTGGTTCAAACTTATGCCGGTATTTTCCCCGAACTGTTCAGCCCTATCGAAGAGATGCCGGCCGGTTTAATGGCCCATCTGCGCTATCCGGAGGATCTCTTTAATATCCAGGCACAGATGCTTACTCTTTACCACATTATTGATCCCAATGCTTTCTATACCCGCGAAGATCTTTGGGCGATACCGCTGGAACAGTCATTCGGCCAGGAACAGAAGATGGAGCCTTATTATACTATTCTGCAGCTACCCGGGTACAGTGAGCCGGAATATGTTTTAATTCTGCCTTTTACCCCGGATCAACGTAATAACATGATCGCCTGGATGGTTGCCCGCTGTGACCAGCCCAACTATGGTGATGTTGAGATTTTTCTCTTTCCCAAGGAGCGGGTGATTCTCGGTCCGAATCAGATTGAGAATCGGATAGACCAGAGCACCGAGATCTCTGAGCAGTTCACCCTCTGGGGCCAGGCCGGTTCAAGGGTCATTCGTGGGAACCTGTTGGTGCTGCCAATCAACAATGCCCTGCTTTATGTAGAACCGATCTTTCTGGAAGCTGAAGGAGGCGGGCTGCCTGAACTGGCCAGGGTTATTGTGGTGTTCGGAGAAACCGTTATTATGGAAGATACTTTGGAGAAAGGTTTAATTCGTATTTTTGGTGAAATGGATGCCCTTCCTCCTGACTTGGATCCGGATGAACTACCCTTCGAGCTGCCTGCAGAAGACCAACCGACAACAGATGATCTTCCTGCCGTGGAGGGGACCCGTTTACAGGAGTTGATTCGCAGGGCACAGAGCGTTTACGAAGAAGCCTTAACCCGCCAGCAGGAAGGCGACTGGGCCGGATATGGTGAGAAGATTCGTGAACTGGAACAGATTTTAAATGATCTAACCCGCCTCACTAATTAATGCTGAAGAGGGGTGTCCGGTATGAACAGTAATGAGTTCATCGTCTATACCGATGGATCCTGCTCCGGTAACCCGGGACCCGGCGGCTGGGCGGCGATAATCCGGCTTGGCGAAAAAGAAGAGGAGCTATCCGGGAAAGCAGTGGCTACAACCAACCAGAGGATGGAGCTGACCGCAGCAGTCGAAGCCCTGTCCCATATACCGTCAGGCACCGCGGTTAGCTTGTATAGCGACAGCGCCTACCTGGTTAACTGTTTTCGGCAGGGTTGGATGGACCGCTGGCAGAAGAACGGCTGGCGCACCAGCAAGGGAGAAGCGGTTGAAAACCGCGATCTGTGGCTGAAGTTGCTAGAACTGACGGAAAAGCTAAACGTGGAATGGTATAAGGTAAAAGGACATGGAGATGACCAGCTCAACAACAGGGTTGACCGCCTGGCGCGTGAAGCGATTAATAAAGATACTCCCGGTGCCGGAACAGGTGAGGCCGGATTCTGCCAAAAAGAGCTATGGCCAAGTATTAAGCATAATGAGATAGGCAACCGGATTGGCGTTCTGACGGGAGGCGGCGATTGTCCCGGGTTAAATGCGGTAATCAGGGCTGTAGTAAAAGGGGCCGCTCATAATTACGGTTTGGAAGTAGTCGGTTTTAATAACGGTTTTAAAGGGCTGGTTGAGAATGACGCCCAGGTGATCTGTGACCGCGATGTATCGGGTATCCTCAATCGCGGTGGCACAATACTGGGCACATCCAACCGCGACAACCCCTTCGATTATAGGCCTTCAGGGTCTGATTATGTCAATACCGGTGAAGATCGCTCGGCTGATGCCCTGGCTAATCTCGAGCGTTGGGGCATCAATTGCCTGGTGGTTATCGGTGGTGACGGCAGTTTACTGCTGGCTCATCGCTTTAGCGAGCTGGGGGTGCCGATTATCGGTATTCCAAAGACGATCGATAACGATCTGCCCGCTACAGACATAACCTTCGGTTTTGATTCGGCGGTGACAACAGCTACCGAGGCAATAGATAAGATCCATACTACAGCTGAATCGCATCACCGGATTATGGTGGTTGAAGTAATGGGCAGGCATGCGGGATGGATTGCCCTGCAAGCCGGCATGGCCGGTGGTGGTGATATTATCCTTATACCGGAACTGCCTTTTGAATTAAGCTGCATTGCCGAAAAGATTGGTGAGAGGCGCAGCCGGGGTAAAAAATTCAGCATTATTGTTGTTGCTGAAGGCGCTTACCCGGCTGGTGGAGAGCCGCTCTATGAAGTCCGGGGCAACATAAAGCGGCTTGGTGGCATCGGGCCTTTGGTTTCCCGGGAGATTGAGAAACTAACCGGCATGGAAAGTCGTTCAACAGTGCTGGGTCATTTGCAGCGGGGCGGAAGCCCCACTTCTTACGACCGGGTTTTAGCTACCCGCTTTGGGGTTAAAGCGGTTGAGCTGGTCGATGAAAAAAACTTCAACAGGATGGTTTGTCTTAAGGGAAACAGCATCGGATCTGCAACCCTTGACGAAGCGGTTACCGGTACTAAGCGGGTTGATCCGCATAGTGAACAGGTACGCGCGGCGGTTGCTGTCGGCACATCATTTGGCTGCAGGTTTTAGTGCCTGGATAGGGCAACTAAGGCCAAGAGGCTTGCTCCGCCAGTAGGAAGTCCTGAATTAAATCGGCGATACAGTTGTTAAGATCAAATAGATAATTATTGCGGTAAAGGCAATCATGATCAAACCTGCTTCAAGATCGACCCTGCCCATGTGCAGGGTTTTCATTTTTGTCCGGTGCCTGCCCCCGGT
>CAYGHB010000109.1:0-5912 GCA_964349375.1 uncultured Syntrophomonadaceae bacterium
GCACCACGGCTGCAGCAGGAACGGCGCAAACATCCGATCTCTCTACTGCTGCCTCTGACAATGCGCCTGTCTCCCAATCCACACTAGGCAGGGCGTTAATTAAGGTTGGAATCGGCTTCATCGCCGCCCTGATCACCACCGGTTGACCGTTAGTGATCCCGCCCTCCAACCCGCCGGCCCTGTTCGAGGAGCGATCAATCCCCCGGGCGCTGCGAATAATCGGGTCGTGTACCGCAGATCCGGGCAGGGCGGCTGTGGCAAAGCCGAGGCCAATTTCCACCCCTTTGATCGCCGGTACAGCCATGATCGCCCCGGCTAACCGGCCGTCAAGTCGCCTGTCCCAATGCACATGGCTGCCGAGTCCAGGGGGAAGATCAGTGATCAGCAACTCGATTACACCACCTAAGGTATCCCCCGCTTCGCCGGCATCTCTAATTGCGGTCATCATCTTTTCCGAGCAGGCGTCATCTCCGCAGCGAACCGGTGATGATTCGATCTGTTCATAGATCTCTGGCAGGGCAAGCGGATCTAAAGATGCTTCGACATCGCCGATGCGGACCACGTGGCTAAAAAACCTGACCCCAAACTGTTCAAGTAAAATACGTCCGACGGTGCCAACCGCCACCCTGGCTGCTGTTTCACGGGCACTGGAACGCTCCAGCGCCAGACGCAAGTCCGCATAGTTGTATTTAAACCCCGCGGCCAGGTCGGCATGACCGGGCCGGGGCAGGGTTAATTTTTTTAGTCCGGCAGGCACATCTCCTTCGGGCGCCATTACATCCTTCCAGTTCTGCCAGTCTCGGTTCTTGATCTGCAGGGTTAGGGGGCTGCCGATCGTCTCATTAAACCGCAAGCCCGATAATACCTCAACCTGGTCTTTTTCGATCGCCATCCTTGCGCCGCGGCCGTAGCCCCCCTGGCGCCTTTCCAACTGCCGGTTTATGTCGTCAGTATAGAGTTTCAGCCCTGCCGGCAACCCTTCAATTACTGCCGTCAGGCAGGGCCCATGCGATTCGCCTGCAGAAAGGTAGCGCATCATCTTCACCCCGTTTTTATGATTCCTAAATGGCCCCTTCGATTTTAAGCAGCATCTCTTTCCATCCGGTGGGACCGCTGAAACCTCCTGTGTTTCCGTTACTGCCCACAACCCGGTGACAGGGAACGATGATCGGGTGCCGATTCCGGGCTAAAGCCTGCCCGGCTGCCCGCCAGGCTAAGGGCGAACCGGCCTTTTCTGCCATTTGCCGGTAGGTGTAGACCTGACCGCTGGGAATGCGGCTTACTTCAGCTAAGAGACGCCCGGCAAATGGCCCGTAGCCGCTTAAATCTAGCGGGTACTCATCCCATGCTACATTTCCGCCGACCAGGTAGCGATCGAGATCGGCAGCTAACTTAGACCAAGGCAGCTCTTTTTCAGGGTAAGCTTGCGCAGGTTCTGAACCGGGGAAGAAAAGCTCGTAGATCCCTTCTTCGCTCCATATAACCTTAAATTCACCTTTGGCTGTATTAAAACTGCTAAAAAAAAGTTTTTTCACCCTCAAAACCTCCCCGTAATGGAAGTCGGAGACCAGAATTCAGAAGCCGGATAGTTACAAGGGGATCGGGCTCCTGGTGCGGTTTGTAAAGGTGGTAAGCTCCCTGTAACCAACCTCCCGCAAAAGTTTTTCGGCCTCATAGAAATAGCGCCCAACCTGCTCCGGGCTGTGGGCATCGGAACCGGTTGTGATCGTTACGCCATGGGCCAGGGCCGCTTCTAAAAGTCGCCGGTCCGGATAAAACTCACCTACCGGGGCATCGCGGCCAGCGGTGTTCAGTTCAAAACTGGTATTTGTTTCAGCCAGCACCCTGGCCGTTTCCTCCATGTAGTGATCAATTGCGCCGCGGGGGCGGTAACCGAATTTTTTTACCACATCAATATGCCCGATGATATCAAATAAACCGCTGCGACAGGCGCTCCAAACCAGTTCGAAGTAGGTGCCGTAGAGCGCGTCCAGGTCGCGTTCTTTGTATGTATCAGCGTAGACAGGATGGGTAAAATCCCATTCGCCGAGAAAATGAATGGAACCGATCACATAATCGAATTTGTACTCTTTAAGCAGCTGATCGAGCTTTTCTTCAGTCCCGGGCAGATAATCGATCTCAATACCGGTTTTAACGCGCACTTTCCGGGAAAGGGCTTTCAGCTTTTCAATCTCCTCCAAGTAGTCATTTAGCTCAGCCGGCAGCATCGTTACCTGAACACGCGGAGTAAAGTCGAGTAGCCCGAGGGGAAAATGATCGGCAAAACCGACTTCCCGCAAATCAAGGATTTCAGCTGTGGCAAGATATTCTTCAGGGATTCCTGCTGCATGACAGCAGCGGCTGGTATGCAGGTGATAATCAATCATCGACTATTCCTTTCATCCCGTCAAGCTCCTGAAAAAAGCAGGAATAACGCCCCGTATGGCAGGCTACCCCATCGCCGAGAGGTGTTACCCTAACCAAGAGTGCATCGGCATCACAATCGGCGTTTATTGATTTTAAATCAAAGATATTGCCCGATGTTTCGCCCTTCACCCAGTATTCCCGGCGGCTGCGGCTCCAGAAGCAGACCTTTTTACTTTCCATGGTCCGTTTCAGCGCTTCCTCATTCATATAGCCAACCATCAAAACAGCTGAGGTGCGATCATCCTGAATCACCGCCGTGATCAGGCCATTTTGATCGTATTTCAGTTGGTTGCTGAGCAAGGGTATTAGTTTTTCGCTGTTTTTTGTTTCCATATTAGACCTTTCTAAAGTTGATTAAATACTGCCATGGCATCGATCAGGGTCAGTTGGTTTGCATAGAGGGCCTTACCGATGATTACCCCTTTGATTCTCTCCCTGAAGGGTTTAAGAGCGATCAGATCGCTTAATGAAGATATCCCGCCGGAAACAATAATCTGCAGGGAAGTATGAGCAATGATCGTTTCTAAACCTGCAATATCGGGGCCTTTCAGGGTGCCGTCACGGCTAATGTCAGTATAGACGATTTCCTTTGCTCCCCACTTCTCAATCTGACCGGCAAGCTCAAGCACGCTTAAGCCTGAGGACTCTTTCCAACCCTTGACTGCTACCTTGTCGTCGCGGGCGTCAATACCGACCAGGATCGCCTCTTTGTATTCAGCTACCAGTTCGCGGGCCAACTGAGGATCTTCAACCGCCATCGTCCCTAAAATAATCCTGCTGATCCCGACAGAGAGGGCTTTTTCTGCAGCCGCTTTCGAGCGAATCCCACCGCCGAGTTGTAGGGGAACATGAACCGATTCACCAATCTTTCTGATAATCTCCGCATTTTTCGTCAGGCCCGTGAAAGCGCCGTCGAGATCAACCAGGTGCAGCATTTTGGCCCCAAGCTGTTCCCACTGCAGAGCCACCTCAACCGGATTTTCTCCGTAAACGGTTTCCCGCTTGGGATCACCCTGGTAGAGCCTGACACAGCGTCCTCGGTGTAGATCAATCGCCGGTATAACCAGCATGCCCTTCACCTCATTCCAATTCGCCTTTGGTGGATAAAACTCCCTTAAGACCTTCCAGCATGGAAGCTGCTTCAGCCAGAGCCCGCGCCGTCGCCTTGAAAGATGCTTCTATAATATGGTGTTTATTGGAACCGTGATTCAGCACCAGGTGCAGGTTAAGCCTGCCTTCGTTAACAAAAGCCTGCCAGAACTCGCGAAACAGTTCTCCGTCGATCCCGCCGACCGCACCGGGAGAGAGGTCAATACCGTAATGCAGCCAGGGACGGCCGGATAGATCAACCGCTGCGGTAAGCAAGGTTTCATCCATCGGTACGGCGCTGAAGCCATAGCGCTTAATGCCCTCCTTGCTTCCCAGCGCCTCTTTAAAAGCCCGGCCAAGGCAAATGCCAAGATCCTCGACCAGGTGGTGAGCATCCACTTCCAGGTCGCCTTTAGCATCCAGATTTAAGTCAAAGCGGCCGTGACGGCAAAACAGGTCCAGCATGTGTTCCACGAAAGGCAGGCCGGTGTTGATCTTAGCATTTCCGCTGCCGTCAAGCACCAGCTCCAAAAGAATAGTTGTTTCTTTAGTTTCCCTTTCAACTTTCTTCCGGCGGCTCATCCTCTTTCCCCCTTATCAGCACTGCCCTGGCATGGGCTTCCAGGCCTTCCGCCCTGGCCAGCGCAGCAATCTGTAAAGCAGACTCTCTCAGCGCTTCATCTTCATAGTAAAGCACCTGCGATCTTTTGATAAAGTCGTCAACCCCGAGAGCAGATGCATAACGGGCTGCTGCCCCAGTTGGTAATACATGGTTCGAGCCGGCCCAGTAATCGCCCAAAGGCTCCGGGGTGTAGGGGCCGACAAAAACAGTTCCGGCACTGGTAATCCGGTCCAGATAGTGCCAGGCTTCTTTAAGATGCAGCTCCAGGTGCTCCGGAGCGATATTGTTAACCAGGGGCCAGGCTTCTTCAAGGTCGGACACAATAATCGCCGCCCCCTGTTCTTTTAAAGAGCGGGTGGCAACCTCGCTGCGCGGTAGCGTCAGCAGTTGTTTTTCAAGCTCTTCGACAACCAGGTAAGCCAGGCTTTCCGATGTGGTAATCAGGATCGACTTAGATAGCGGGTCATGTTCCGCCTGTGATAGCAGGTCGGCGGCAATATATGAAGCCCTGGCCTGATCATCGGCAACAATCACTATTTCGCTCGGTCCGGCCAGCATATCGATGCCCACTTCTCCGAAAAGTTCCTTCTTGGCCAGGGTAACGTAAATATTCCCGGGCCCCACTATTTTATCCACGCGGGGCACTGTTTGCGTACCATAGGCCATAGCGGCAATCGCCTGGGCTCCGCCGATTTTAAAAACTGCTGTTGCTCCCGCCTCGCAGGCTGCCGCCAGAGTCAGTACATTTATATTGCCATCCTGACCCGGGGGAGTACAGATATAAATCTCTTTAACGCCGGCAACCCTGGCCGGAATAACCGTCATTAAGACCGAAGAAGGATAGGCAGCCGTGCCGCCGGGCACGTAGGCGCCGACCCGGTTTAAGGGCAGAAAGCGCTGACCGATTTTCATTTTTTTATCTTCAATAAACCAGTCTTTCCGCAGCTGGCGTCGGTGAAATTTTTCAACGTTTGATGCCGCCGCGCGCAAGGCCGCCAGCAGTTCGGGCTTAACTTTTAGCTGCGCCTCCGCAAGTTCTGCCCTGCTGACCTGCAGGGCTTCCAACTCAGCCCCGTCAAATTCCAGGGCGTAACCGAACAAAGCGCTGTCGCCCTTCTCTTTCACAGCATTGATGATTTTTAAAACCTGCTCCTTTTTAGCAGATGAGAAATCAGGCTCATACTTTGAGCGCAGTTCAAGGTACTGTGCAGATGAACAGACGGAAATGGGCATTTCTTTTCTCCTGACCTGATCAGTAAATAATAGCGTAAAAACTTAGGAGATCAATGCTGGAAATAACAGCCATATAGTAACATACTGCGCCTGAAGCGTCAATTTCAGCATCGGAGTGCCCGGGTTTTTCAAAAGTTTGCCAGGGAGCGCAGATCGGCCATAAACTGCGGGTAGGATATGGCTATCACTTCAGCTCCGTTGATATTCGTATCCCCTGCTGCTGTCAGACCGGCAACGGCAAGCGACATGGCAATGCGGTGGTCGCCGCAGGAATCGACCCTGGCCCCCCTTAGCCTTGCTTGCCCTTCGATTATCATCCCGTCTTCCGTTTCCGTAATGTGGGCCCCTAACTTACGCAGCTCACTGCTCAGGGCCGCTATCCGATCGCTCTCTTTTACCCTCAGCTCCCGGGCATCGCGAATTACTGTCTGCCCCTTTGCAAACAAAGCCGCAACTGCCAGCACCGGCAGTTCGTCGATCAGGCGTGGAATCATGGCCCCGGCTATAGTTACCCCGCTGAGCTGGGCACCGCCGCGGACCA
>CAYGHB010000110.1:0-3684 GCA_964349375.1 uncultured Syntrophomonadaceae bacterium
CGAAGGCGGCCGCACCGTCGGAGCCGGCGTGGTCACTTCTGTCAGCGAGTAATAAGGATCAGGAACTGATGCTCCTTTAAGGGGCGGGTCTGGATCCCCCGCCCCTTAATCATGCTTTAATTGTTGACATACTGAAAGATATTATGATAAATTCATATTTACGAGTTTAAGAGGCAGGTGGAATAAAAAATGCGTGTAACAGTTCATATGGCCTGTGGTGAATGTAAAGAGCGGAACTACACAACCCGCAAGAACAAGAAGAACAATCCGGACCGGATTGAGATGAAAAAGTATTGCAGCCGTTGCAAAGTGCACACCCTGCACAAGGAAACCAAGTAATACTAATCAGCTTTACAAAACTAAGTTTGAGCAACCCGCTGTTTAGCAGGCAACCAAGGTGAGGGGTTAAAAAATGCGTTTTTTAAGACGGATAGGAAAATTTTTGGGTGAAGTCAGAGGCGAGTTGAAAAAAGTTAACTGGCCGAGCAAGCGCGAGTTCAGCGTCTTTACCGGCATTGTTTTATCGGTGGTAATGGTAATTGGCGTCTTTTTCTGGATCCTTGATACAATATTCTTGGCCATATTGCAGCTGGTAATCCGCTAACTGTAACCTGGTCATCGTTGAGGTAAGGAGTGTGACCGGAAATGCCGTGGCATTTCCCCCATTATGAACACTGAAACAGAAACGGGTAATGAAAACGGCCTCGATCAGGTTGCTGAAAACGAAAACGGCATCGAGAGCGAAGAGAGCCAGGTAAAAAAAGACTGGTTTGTAATACATACCTATGCCGGCTATGAAAAGCGGGTAATGACCAACCTGGAACGCCGTGTCGACTCAATGGATATGAAGGACAAGATTTTCAGGATCATGGTGCCGACGGAGAAGGAAATAACCAGCCGCGGCGGTCAGAAGCGAACAGTCGAAAAGAAAGTCTTTCCCGGTTATGTTTTGGTGGAGATGGTTATGGATGATGACTCCTGGTATGTGGTTCGTAACACTCCCGGCGTAACGGGGTTTGTTGGTCCCGGATCAAAGCCGGTACCCTTAAGTGAAAAAGAGATAACCCACATCTTGCGTTCCGTGGGCGTGGTGGAAGGTAAACCACGGATCGACTTTGATTTACAGCAGGTGGTTCGTGTGGTCAGTGGACCGTTTAAAAACTTTGAAGGCAAGGTTGAAGAGATCAACAGCGATAAAGGCACCGTAAAGGTATCTGTATCGATGTTTGGACGCGAAACACCGGTGGAGCTTGAGTTCCATCAGGTGATTAAATTTTAATCAGCGCTGTGGCGCTTGCTGGTTAGCAAACAGCTACAGCCGGGAGGTAAGATTAAAGATGGCTAAAAAGAAACGAATTATCGGTATGACCAAACTGCAGATAGCAGCCGGCAAGGCAACACCTGCCCCTCCGGTTGGCCCGGCTCTTGGTCAGCATGGGGTCAATATTATGGCCTTCTGCAAAGAATTTAACGATCGCACCGCTCAGGATTCCGGGCTGATTATCCCCGTTGAGCTGACTGTTTACGAAGATCGTTCTTTTTCTTTCATTACCAAAACTCCGCCGGCAGCGGTGCTGCTGAAAAAAGCTGTTGGTCTTGAAAAAGGCTCCGGCGAACCTAACCGGATCAAGGTGGCTACTATTTCGCGTGATAAGGTGAAAGAGATCGCCAGGCAGAAGATGGAAGACCTCAATGCCTACGATGTGGATGCTGCAGCACGGATTATTGAAGGGACAGCCCGCAGCATGGGCATCGTTGTTGAAGGATAGCCATAAAAACGGATAAGATAAAATTTAAGTGGGAGGGCTAAACAGCCCGCAGACCACGGGAGGTAATAAAAGAATGCCAAAAAGAGGCAAGAAGTACGAAGACGCACGCAAACAGTATGAACGCGACCAGAAGTATGAGCCGGCGGAGGCTTTGCGCCTGGTGCAGGAGATGAGCAAACGTTCTTTTGACGAGACAGTTGAGCTGGCTGTGCGCCTGGGTGTTAACCCTAAACACGCCGATCAGCAGGTTCGTGGTTCTCTCGTTCTGCCGCACGGTACCGGTAAAACCCAACGGGTTGCTGTTTTTGCCAAGGGAGATAAGATCAGGGAAGCAGAAGCAGCCGGCGCAGATTTTGCCGGCGGCGATGATCTGGTGGCCAAGGTTCAGGAAGGCTGGCTCGATTTTGACGTGGCCGTCGCCACTCCCGATATGATGGGATCAGTCGGTAAACTAGGTAAAGTACTCGGACCGCGCGGGTTGATGCCCAACCCCAAAAGCGGTACGGTGACCTTTGACATTGAAAAAGCAATCAGCGATATTAAAGCCGGTAAGGTTGAATACCGCACCGAAAAAGCCGGCAACGTGCATGTGCCGCTCGGTAAGGTTTCTTTTACCCATGAGCAGCTGGTTGAAAACTTTAACGCGATCGTCGAAGCCCTGATAAAAGCCCGGCCAACAGCGGCCAAAGGTCAGTATATCAAATCGGTAACTGTCAGTTCGACGATGGGCCCGGGGGTTAGAACCAACGCCGGCCCGGATGCAAAATAGTTTTAGAGCAGGCTAAAAACTTGACAAACTACCTTTCCGTTGACGCCAGGCACAGCATTGTTTAATGGCCCAATCCGGCCGCCTGTCCAGGAAAAGTTCGCTTAAGTTTTAAGAGAATAAGTTTTCTTAAAGCAGTTTTTTAGCGGGACTTTCCAACACGGAAAGTCCCTTTTTAAGTTTTTCAGACAGACAATAAAAGGAGGTGAAGTTATTGATCACCAAGGATATGAAAAACAGGATGCTGGAAGAGGTAACCGAGGAGCTGAAAAAAGCCGATCTGATTATTGTTTCCGACTACCGTGGTTTGAATGTGAAAGCGATTAACGACCTGCGCGGTCGCTTGCGCAACGAAGACTGTTTATATCGCATCACAAAGAACACCCTGAACCGTCTGGCCTGCAAGGCTGCCGGAGTTGAGCAGCTTGAGCCGCTCTTCGAAGGCCCTACGGCGATCGCTTATTCAAATGCGGACCCGGTTGCAGCGGCAAAAGTATTCAATGATTTTGCCAAGGAAAACGAAGCATTAGTAGTCAAAGGCGGGATTCTAACCGGTCAGGTACTGAACGAGATGGCGATTAAGGCGCTGGGCGAGATACCGCCGCGCGAAGTACTGCTGGCTAAAGTTGTCGGTGGTTTCCAGGCGCCTATTTCCGGTCTGGTTGGTGTGCTCCAGGGCACCCTGCGACAGTTGGTTTATACGGTAGATGCGGTAAGATTGCAGAAAGAAAGCGCTTAAAAAAGGCTTGATTGGATATAAATATTTAAATCATATTAATTTAAAGGAGTATCAGGAATAATGGCAAAAGGCGATAACAAAGTAAACGAAATTATGGAACTGGTAAAAGGGATGACTGTTTTGGAACTGTCCGAACTGGTCAAAGCAATGGAAGAAGAATTCGGCGTAACCGCTGCCGCCCCGGTAGCTGTTGCTGCTGCCCCGGCCGGCGCTGCTGCCGAGGAAGAAGAAAAAGATGAATTTGATGTAGTTCTTACTTCAGCAGGTGAAAAGAAAATCCAGGTCATCAAGGTTGTTCGTGAGATCACCGGCTTGGGCCTCAAAGAAGCTAAAGACTTAGTTGACGGCGCACCGGGCAACGTTCAGGAAAAAGTGAACAAAGAAGAAGCCGAAGCAACAAAAGCCAAGAT
>CAYGHB010000110.1:3784-5907 GCA_964349375.1 uncultured Syntrophomonadaceae bacterium
TCTTATGCCCGTATTACAGAAGTACTGGATCTTCCGAATTTAATCGAGGTCCAGCGCAGTTCATTTAACTGGTTTTTAAGCCAGGGTCTGAAAGATATTTTCGATGATTTTTCGCCGATCCAGGATTTTACCGGAAACCTGGTGTTGGAGTTTTTCGACTACACCTTAGGCGAACCGAAGTATTCTGTAGATGACTGCAAGGAACGTGACGCAACATATGCCGTGCCCCTTAAGGTCAGGGTTCGCCTGATTAACAAGGAAACCGGCGAAGTTAAAGAGCAGGAAGTTTTCATGGGAGACTTCCCGATGATGACTGAAAACGGCACGTTCATTATTAACGGCGCCGAAAGGGTTATTGTCAGCCAGCTGGTTCGGTCACCGGGCGTCTATTTTAAGAAGCAGCCCGATCCCACCGGCAGCACCGGAAAAGAGTTGATCAGCGCCACGATCATTCCCAACCGGGGTACATGGCTTGAATTCGAAACTGATGTATCCGATGCCCTCTTTGTCAGGGTTGACCGGACCCGTAAAATTCCGGTTACTGTCCTGCTGCGGGCCATCGGCTATGGCGCTGACGAGGAGATCCTGGCTCTTTATAACAATGATCCCCGCCTGACGGAGATGCTTGAAAAAGACATTACCGATTCGGTTGAAAGCGCTCTCCTCGAAGTCTACAAGCGTTTGCGCCCCGGAGAGCCCTTAAATGTAGATAATGCCCGCAACCTTTTTGAATCTTTATTCTTCGATAGTAAACGTTACGATTTTGCCCGTGTCGGCCGCTTCAAGGCCAATAAAAAGCTATCGATGACCAACCGGCTCTACGGTTATGAACTGGCCGCGGATCTTAAGGATCCAGTCAGCGGCAAGATTCTCTACCCGGCCGGCACCGTGGTTGATGAAGAGACTGCCCGGGCAATTGATGAGCACCGGATTACCCGGGCGATGATCATGCACCGCGACAGCCCACACCTGGTGATCGGTAACGGAATCGTGGCCATGGAGACCAAGCACCTGGCAAAAGAGGATATTGTGGCCGCTGTCAGCTATATCTTAAACTTGCTTGACGGCATTGGCTTTGTCGACGATATTGACCATTTGGGTAACCGCCGTCTGCGCAGCGTTGGCGAGCTGCTCCAAAACCAGTTCCGGATCGGGCTTTCCCGCATGGAAAGAGTAGTGCGCGAAAGGATGACCATCCAGGATGTAGAGGCGATCACCCCCCAGGCGTTAATTAACATCCGCCCGGTTATTGCTTCGATCAAAGAATTTTTCGGCAGCAGCCAGCTTTCGCAGTTTATGGATCAGACCAACCCACTGGCCGAGCTGACCCACAAAAGACGAATCAGCGCTCTTGGCCCCGGTGGTTTAAGCCGTGAGCGGGCCGGCACTGAAGTGCGCGATGTGCACCACTCTCACTACGGCCGGGTCTGCCCGATTGAGACTCCTGAGGGTCCTAATATCGGCCTGATCGGCTCCCTGGGCACCTATGCCCGTATTAACGAATACGGTTTCATGGAAACTCCCTATCGCAGGGTTAATAAAAAAGAGGGTCGGGTTACTTCCGAGATCGTCTACCTGACGGCCGATGACGAAGATCGTTTTGTTATCGCCCAGGCCAATGCTATCTTAGATGAAAAGGGTTACTTTACCGGAAACCGGGTTACCTGCCGCTATTACTACGATACAGTTATGCGTCACCCGAACGATGTTGATTTTATGGATGTGTCGCCGAAACAGCTGGTGAGCGTTGCCACAGCGCTTATTCCCTTTCTTGAAAACGATGACGCCAACCGGGCCCTGATGGGAGCCAACATGCAGCGTCAGGCTGTTCCGTTGTTGAAAACCGAAGCGCCGCTGGTCGGTACCGGCCTGGAGCAAAAGGCTGCCATCGATTCCGGCGCCGTTGCTATATGTTTAAATGACGGCGAAGTAGTTCGGGTAACGAGCAGTGAAATAGTTGTCCGCCGCAGCGGTGAAGTAGAGGGACTAAATTACATAATCAACGGCCGCACCCGGGAACGCTTTGAAGCAGACAACCAGCAGTACGGCCAGAACAAGAATCTTGATATCTACAGTTTGCAGAAATTCAAGCGTTCCAACCAGGGTACCTGTGTCAATCAGCA
>CAYGHB010000111.1:0-5881 GCA_964349375.1 uncultured Syntrophomonadaceae bacterium
AGGGGCTGGGTATTACCGCGCCTACCTCGTTATGAGTTGCCGGGAATGCAGGAAGAATGTATAATGAATAAGAAAGGTGAAAGAAAAGATGCAAGCACATGGCCCACTAATGGTTGAACATCGCCTGATTGAACACATGATTTCGGTTTATGATTCATGAAAAAATATAAATCAGTGGTTGTAGGATTGGAACCTTTATAATCAGTCCCTAAACAGCCTACCAACCCAACGGACGCTTAAAAACCGGTTCATTCTAACTACTAATCTCTGCCCAAGTTAACCGAACCGCATCCCCAGCAAACCTGTTTAAGCAGCCGAGCATGCATACTTAACTTAAATGATGAAGGAGACTCATTACGGTAGCGAAACCCAATGTTGATACCAATACTTACCTGGCTTTTTGCCAATGCGGTGCTGATCGGTGGCACCAACTTTGTGGCCGTCAGTTTTAGCAATATGGAACTACCGCCCCTGTTTGGGGCTGCCCTCCGCTTTGCTCTGGCCTCTATCCTTTTTTTGATCCTCATTCGCATAAGCCATGTGCCACTGGCGCGTGGCCGGGCAGCCATGGGAGCGGTTGTTTATGGCGTTCTGGGTATCGGTGCGGCCTATGCCTTGCTCTATTACGCGCTGGTTGGCCTGGCGGCAGCGACGGTGGCTGTGATTATTTCAGCCGTGCCGTTGTTCACGATGATTATAGCCGTCCTGCTGGGGCAGGAGCGCCTCTCAGTGCGGGGCATTGTGGGCAGCGGGCTGGCCATTGCCGGTATTGCTATTATATCTTTCGGAACGTTAGGCGGCGATCTCAGCCCCACTTATCTGGTTGCAGCGATTCTGGGGACCATAGCCATAGCTGCTTCCACAGTGGCCGCCAAAGCCCTGCCCAACGTCCATCCGCTGAACATGAACACTATTGGTATGGCTTCTGGCACCCTGCTACTGATATTGGGTTCGCTCTTGCTTGGCGAGAAGTGGCTGCTGCCTAACCAGACCAATACCTGGCTGGCTCTCGGCTGGTTGGTGGTTCTAGGCTCTGTCGGTTTGTTTCAACTGTTTCTCTACGTCGTCCGAAGCTGGACAGCCTCGGCCACAGTTTATGCCGTAACGGCGATGCCGCTGGTGACAGTTGTGATAGGGGCAATTATGCTCAACCAGCCAATTACCCCGACCGTTCTGGCTGGCGGTGCCCTAGTTATTCTAGCCATCTACGTAGGGGCCATTGCCAGATTCAGGCCGGCCAAAGATTATGTGAGACATAGGCCTGTTCATTAACTTATTTTCAGCAGGGTAAGGTTGGTTCAAATCAATGTACAAATCTGAGAGGAGGATTTTGATAAATTTGTCATCAAAACAAATGAAAGCTGCACCTTACATTGGCCTCGATATCGGTGTTTTTGCGGTAAAGGGTGTACTGATAGATGGAGAACAGGTAGAAAAGGTTTACCGGCCTACATCCGGGAACCCGGCCCAGGTTTCTGTCGAGTGCCTGAAGATATTGCTCGAGAATATTAAGTCGCCAACTGTGAATATTGGCCTTACCGGTAATAATGCCGCCCTGGTAGCAGGTAAATTTGGGGTTGAACCGATCCTTGAAGTTGAAGCTCTGCAGGCCGGACTGGCTTTTCAGTCGCTTGGCGCGGAAATGGTTCTTTCGCTTGGGCACGAGAATATGTATTACCTCGAACTTGATCAAAACGGAGCGGTAACCTTCTTTAACCGTAACGGCCAGTGCGCTGCGGGGAGCGGTTCTTTCTGGTATCAGCAGGCTACCCGGATGGGCTATAACGACCGGGAACTGGCGGAAGTGGCTGTTGAAGCCGGTTCTGCAGTAAAAATATCAGGGCGCTGTGCAGTTTTTGCAAAATCGGACATGACTCATGCCATAAATGAAGGCGCTTCACAAATGTCCGCGGCAGCTGGCATGGCTAAAGCTTTGGTTGACTTGGTTGTTACAGGGGTGGCCCAGAGCAGGATCAGGGGCCCCGGCACCCTGGTCATAACCGGCGGGGTGGCCAACAACAGGGCAATACATAAATACATGGCAGAGTACTGCCTGGAGCGCGAAATTGAGATTGTGATTCCGCCGGATCATGAATACATTGAAGCGCTGGGAGCGGCCCAGTATGGGCTGGAAATGCCTGTTTCCGGACTTAATTCAGTTTGTCCGGCTTCAGGCGAATATTTTCCGGAAAATCCGCTTCCTCCTTTGCAGCCGGATAAAGTTATATATAGTGACGATAATGATTCTGAAGAATCGTACGATCTATCCACCGTTTACCTTGGGGTTGACTGCGGGTCTGTTTCCACCAAGTGTGTGCTCCTGGACAGCCGCGGTCGTTTCATCGGCGGGATCTATCTGCCGACCGCCGGCCGCCCTGTTCTCCAGGTTTTGGAGTTAATTAAGAAGGTTGAGGAGAAATACGGGAACCTGCTGCGGGAAAAACCGCCCGTTGTAGCCTGTACCACCGGTTCTGGACGTTTCCTGGCCCGGAAAATCCTGGGCGCCGAGTACGCGGTTGATGAAATAACCTGCCAGGCTGAAGGGGTTAAATCTCTGCCCGGGGATGATACCCTTTCAATTATCGAGATCGGCGGGGAAGATTCGAAGTTTATCCAGATCAAAAAAGGTGTTCTCTTTGACTACAATATGAACCCGGTATGCGCTGCCGGGACCGGCACTTTCCTGGAAAACCTTGCTGAATTGCTTGGAGTTAAAATAAAAGGAGAGTTTTCGCAAAAAGCTTTTCAGGCGGAGTTCGCAATTGACCTGGGGGATACCTGCACCCTTTTAACCCAGTCAACCCTTGTATCAGCTTCCTCGCGAGGGCTGCCGCTCGAAGCCCAGCTGGCCAGCCTCGCTTACTCTTCTGCCCGGAATTATCTGAGCAAAACTGTAGAGAACAGAACTCTCGAAGGAAAACTGGTCTTTACCGGAGCAACGGCTAAAAATCATGCCCTTGCCGCCGCTTTTGCCTCGGAATGTGGAAGGGAAGTATACATACCCCCCAATCCCGAGCTCACCGGGGCTCTGGGCGCTGCACTTACGGCCAGGATATTTCACCTTGAAGAGGGGCGACCGGTGAGAGCTGCGGGCAGCCTTGATCGCCTGAACGCGTATACGCTGGATAAGAAAGCCTGTAAAGCAAAATGCCGGCACGAGCATAACTGCCAGCTTGATGTAGTCAGGTTTGGTGATGGCTCTAAGTTTATATACGGTGATCGCTGCGGACAGTTTTCGGAAATGAGTAAGAAAGACCATAACGGTTCTCTCCCCGGTTACGAGCAGACCAGGGAAGATCTCTTCATGAAGGCTGCCGGAGAACCGCTCCGGGAGGGAATAGAGGTAGGTATAGCCTGCGGCGGGCTTTTCTTTGAACTCTATCCTTTCTGGGCCGCTTTTTTCAGGTCAATGGGAGCGAAAGTTGTTCTAAGCGGCAAGTCGGATGAAAAGATACTTGAACAGGGGAAAATGGATCTTTCCGCTGAAATGTGCTACCCCGTAGAGGTGCTTGTCGGGCATTACAGGGAACTCACCAACATAGATCCCGACTTTATTTTTATCCCCGAGGTGATTGACCTGGAACCTCTGCCCTGGGCCACGGAATGGCTCAGATCGTCAAGCTGCCCGCTGCTCATGATGATCAGGGGGGTTACCGTTCATTCACTCGGTATCCCGGAAGAAAAAGTGCTTCACGCCCAGATAAATTTCCGCGAAGGGACTGCAAGGGTTACTGACCAGATGCTTCCGGCGGCCCAAAAACTTCTGGGCAGGGATTTCTCTCAGGCAAAATTTCAGAAAGCCATAGATGAAGGTTACAAAGCCCTTAAACAATTTCAGGCGGAGATGGAAGAGACAGGACGTTTAATTGTCGAAGGGCTGACAGATTATCCTGATGCAGTTGTTGCGCTCATTTTAGGCCGTTCTTACACCCTTTACGATCCTTTCATTTCCAAAGATTTAATGAAACATGCCTCGCAACGGGGCTTGGTTGCCCTTTCCCAGGATTTTCTGATCGAATACCTCCGTGGATGGTACGAGGGAAAAATTAAGTCGAAGATTTTGGATCCCCTGCGGGATGAATTTGAGAGCTATATGAAAGAAAAAATAGAACATATGGATAACATTTATCCCGCTCAGCTTCAGCATATCCTTGCAGCAGCCCTGGCAGCGCAGTTCCTTAATCAAAGGTTGGAGGATACAGGACTTCCAAGGATGCATCTTGTCCTTCAGGATCCTTTCAGATGCGGGCCAAACTCTATGCTTCGCCATTATCTTGGCAATGTATCCGAATTTTTAAGGCTTACTCTTGATGAACATACCGCTCCGGCCGGCATGATAACCAGGCTAGAGGCGTTCAGAAATACATGTCGTTCCAGAAAAAGCAGCGTTAACAAACCTTTTATAACCGCAAAGACCATATCGGCTGCAGATAAGGAGTTCAGTAAAGTTCTTATCCCCAATATGACCAGCCATATGGGAGTTTTAACCGCTTTATTTGAAAACCGGGGCATTGAAGCTGTTCTGCTTCCGCGGAGCAAAGACAAGAGCCTGGCCCTGGCCCGCCGTTACACCAATGGTGAGGAATGTTTGCCCTTTCTCCAGAATATACAGGATTACCTTGAATATGCTGAAGAGCATAACCATAAAGTTGAAAAGAATGGAGCGATTATGCTCCAGGGTTGGGCCTGCGGCCCTTGCCGGTACGGCCTTTACGCATCTGCACAATCCATGGTTATTAACCGGGCTGGTTATGGCGCTCAAAAAGTTTGCGCACTCAAGGTAAAAGATATTGTGAAACGGTTCGGACAGGAGTTTATTATTGCCGTCTATGACGGTATGCTGGCTGTTGATATGCTCTATAAAATGCTGCATAGAACCAGGCCCTATGAACTGAATAAAGGGGAAGCGGAAGCCCTTTTTGAACATTATTGCGAAAAAGTTTACGCTCTTTTCCGTACGCATCGCTTTAGTCTGCCCAGCCTGATTACAGGAGCCCATCTGAAACCTGTAGAGGAATTGATGAGGGAGGCGGCAGACCGGTTCGCTTCCATCCCCTGTAATAGATATCAACTGCGTCCGCTGATCATGATAGCCGGTGAATATTATGTTCGTCTCGATGATCGCTGCAACCAGGATATAGTAAAACAGGTTGAGGCAGCCGGTGGAGAGGTTTCTCTTGCTCCGGCAACGGAATTTTTCATCTACACGGCATTTGCAAACTATCGCAAGGCAGAGAAAGAGTTTGCTTTTAAAAAAAGCATCACCAACTATATAAACAAGGTGGGCTACTATGCCGTTAACTTGATTTCACACCGCGATGAACATCGTGTTCAGCAGTCTGCGTCCAGCTTTCTTAACGGCCTGGCCGAGCCGGATGCTGCAAAAATTCTGGAACGTTCCATTAAGTATATTCCGGAACATACAGCCGGAGAGCCTCCGATGACCGTTGGACGCACCGGGGCTCTGGCCGGTCAGGATCGGATTGCCGGAGCCTTATTCGTGGGGCCCTTTACCTGCATGCCGGCCGCTGTAGTTGAGGCTCAGCAGGGGACGTTAAGCGAGGAAACGGGCATCCCGATCATTTCAGTTTACTATGACGGTAGGGACAATTCCAACCGGGATGAATTCATCCAGAGCCTTGTCTTTCAGGCCAGGCAAAACATGGAGGCAAAGTTATAAAGTCTAAATTTACAAAAAATTTTTTAGATAAACTGCAATTTGCCTCATAAAATCATTACTTGTAACTCCGGGCACGAAATACCGTATAACCACAGGGGACGACCTTGTGGTTGCTTTTTTTGATTGATAAATGTTACACTTTGCAACCTGCATTCCCGGCAACTCATAACGAGGTAGGCGCGGTAATACCCAGCCCCTCGT
>CAYGHB010000112.1:0-3726 GCA_964349375.1 uncultured Syntrophomonadaceae bacterium
TGCTGAACTAAAAACAGATGTCGCTGTCCTTAAAACTGATGTTGCTGAACTAAAAGAAGGGCAAAGAAGAGTGGAATTGTTTTTAGTGAACATGGAAAACCGCATTGTGCCCATCATAAACTCTGCCTTTGAGGAGATGAAACTTATGCGTGAAAGAATGGCACCTATTGAGAATACTCAAATCGAGCATCGCGGTAAACTGGAAAACCATGAATTACGTATCCTTAAACTGGAACATACAAAGTAATTACTGCGCATAAGGGGAAGGGAGTTCTTAGGTTCCTCTCCCCTTTGGATACAAGCTAAAATCAGTTAGTTATGGTTTTAATCCCCTCTCCCCCGGAGGGAGAGGGTTAGGGTGAGGGGGATAATTATGACTTCACCCCCACCCCTCCCCTCCCCCCTCAAGGGGGAGGGAGTTTATGGCATCAGACCCCTCAGTTGATCCGTTCGTCAATATGGGCCGGATCCCTGTACTTGGCCTCAACCTTCTCAAACAGGGTCTTATCATCATCGTCGCGCTCTTCCCTAAGCCGGTCAAGCGCCTCCTGCCAGGCCTGTACCACTTCATCCTCCACATCTTTGCTGAGAGCGATAAAGAGGTTGGCATGTATTATAATGGCCGGCACCTTAATCAGTTCGGCCAGGTTTACACCGGCCCGGGCGGCAACAATATTTAGCCCCGCACGGTTGCCGAGCCAAAGATCAACTTCACCGTCAGCCAATTTCTGCAAAGCTTCAACATCAGACTCACATTCGACTAGATTCTTAAACCCCTGGGCTTGCAGATAGTGAGCTCCGGCATCACCCGTATAGACCGCAATTTTTCCTGCCTTTTTGGCATCATCAAGCTCGGTATAGCTAAAGTTTGAATCGGCCCGGGCATAGAAAACCTGCTCGTAATCCCCGATTGGGCCAACCCATTTGAAAAGCTCTTCCCGTTCGGGAGTACGGTTCAGGGAGTAAAGCACGACGCCAGGACCCTTTTCAGCCAGCTCCAGGGCTTCAGCCAGGGTTAAAAGCTCAATTTCGCTTTCTATCCCCACTTCATTCATAATCGCCTGGACAATTTCGGTGCTTTGTCCGGTCACCACACCATCTTTATCAGCAAAGTTAAAGGGCGGGTAGTCTTCGGTCAAAACCCTGAGCTGCTCATCTCCAACAGGGGAACCGGCGCCTGAACATCCGGCGACTATCAGCAGGAGCGCTATAAAAAAGATTAACTTTTTTCTCATGGTTTCATTATCCTTTTCTTTTACTTTTATTACAGGCGGCAGCCGGCACTAACCTTAGTTTGCTATCATTTCGCTGCCGCCTGAAGATCTGCCAATCAAAATACGCTATTTAATCTCCATCCGAATCATCAAGCGGACCGGGCTTCGGTTCGGGTAAGATGCCGCTGATAAACTCAAACTCAATCGTAAAGTTGATCCTGCCTCCCGGAGACAAATAGAGCGAAGAGGATACCACCCTCAAGAACCGCGACTGCGGCGGCCCCCCATCAGTGTATTCAACACTATATTCACCGGGCGGAGAATTATCAAAACTGCGCGGCACCCTGCTGCCTGATTCAACATAGGGTCCATAAAGCACGTACTTTAGGTCGCCTTTCCAGGGTTCGCCGTCGATGGTGGCGTTAACATTAACCGTGCCCTTCTGCTGCGAGCTAAAACTAAGGGTGTAGGATATAGCGCCACCTGCTCTTAAGGTTTGATTCGGCGAAGGTGAAATACCAGTCAGCACTGCCCCGGTAGGCCCGCCGGAATTGTAGTTAAGGGTGTACGACCCGGTAGGCATACTGCTGAAAGTATTGGGAATTGAGTTGTCCGAATAATAAGCAGGCCCGCTAAGCGAGTAGCTGATGGCGCCCGAACCCATTGCCGTTTCCCAGGGCCGGCCATCTAATACCGCATTGACATAGATGGTACCGTAACTGGTTTTTTCGACAAACTTCAACGTAAAAACAACCGTTTTACCCTGCGCTAAAGGCTGGGTTGAAGCCGGGCTGACTTCTGCCAGCGTGGCATTATCCGGTCCACCACTCTTGTAAGAAACAGTATACTTGCCCACAGGCGCATGGTCGTAAACCCGCGGCACCTGGAAGTCTCCGACATCCATTGCTCCGCTGACCACAAAATCGACCATCCCCGACCAGGGTTGACCGTTTAAGGTGGCCCGCACTTCAACTTTGCCCGTTTGCTTGGTAGTTGAGTAGTTGAGGACAAAACCGCCGGTGCGGCTACTGTTTAAAGTGATCGTCTCCGCAGGATTAATATTATTTAGCACCGCCCCCGCAGGTCCGCCACTTTTATAACTGATCTTGTACTGCCCTGCCGGCGCATTTTTAATCTCGATCGGCACAGAGTCGTAAGTGCCCGATATAGGGCCGCTGATTAAATACTCAACCGGGCCCGACCATTTATTACCATCCAGCTGGGCACCGATGGTCAGTGTTGCGCTCTTTTCCGTTGTAAAGTTAAGGGTGTAGGTAATCGTTCCCTTAATGGCTAGATCCTGCACTGCTGCAGGCGAGATGTTTTTAAGCACCGTCCTACCAGGTCCACCTTCTTTATATGAGAGGGTGTATTCACCTGCCGGTAAGTTAGTCAGCGTCTCCGGCAGCAGCTTTACCGTTTCGCTGTAAGGGCCTTTGACCGCAACCCGCACTTTGCCGGACCAGGGCTGCCCGTCAAGCGTAGCATTGATCTTGATCGTGGAAGTTGATTCCGTGGCAAAGTTCATCACAAAGTGAATATCTTCACCATCGGCCAGATCAAGGGTGGCCGCAGGAGTAACCCCGGTCATTACAGCGCCGGCCGGACCTCCGCCTTTATAGGTTAGAGTGTAGCTGCCGGCGGCAACATTTTCAAAATCCCAGGGCACAGAACTATCCGTATCGGAGAACGGCCCGCTGATCATGTAGCGTAAATCACCCGACCATGCTTTGCCGTCGAGCCTGGCGCTAACCCGGATATTGCCCGTTCCTTCAGGCGGATCGCCGGGGGTGCGAAACATCCAGGGAGCAGACCAGACAGATCCTTCTTTTGTACTGACAGCCAGTACCTTCCAGTAATAGTCCTGGTTCTCCTCCAGCAGATCGGAAGGAATCACATACACATCTTCTAACAGATTGTGGGCATCAAGAACTACTTCCTGAAAATTATCATCAGCAGCAACCAGCAGGCGATAAATAGCGCCGGCCGGTCCGCCCCAGGTCAGGGTAGGCGTAAGAGAAGTAACCGTGCTGCCATCCTGGGGAGTAGATAGGTCTATCGCTGCAGATTGCTTTCCACCACAGCCGGGCAGCAGTAAAAGCGTCAATAACAGAAATAATGCTGAAACAAATAGTGTTCGACGCATCTTAGGCTCCTTTCAAATCAAGAGTTACCAGCACGTGTAAACACAAGAAACAATTGATCCTTATCAACCACCCCTTCGGTGATGTCAAGCAATATTAAGAACAATTCCGATATTCTTTAATTATAGTGATCTTTTGCTCTATTTTACCAATAATTCAACCGCAGTGATGATATTCCTTCCCCGGCAAGATCCATTTTCAACAAAAAGCCAGCAGCACGCGGGTTTGCCGCGTGCTGCCCAAGGCCATAAAAATAACTTGACAACTTGATACTCAGTGTAGCTCTTTTTCTTCTTGTTTATATCAGTGATTTCTGCTATAATTTCTAAAAGGCGGAAAGGCGGAATTTCAGCATGGAAAACAATTTG
>CAYGHB010000112.1:3826-5874 GCA_964349375.1 uncultured Syntrophomonadaceae bacterium
CTGCTATAATTTCTAAAAGGCGGAAAGGCGGAATTTCAGCATGGAAAACAATTTGTCTTACAATCATTCTCCAGGCAAGATAACTTCTAAGAAAGTAAAAGTCTGGGGCAAGGGTCAGCTGACAATCCCTTCTGCAATGAGAGAAAATTTAGGCATTGATGAGGATACAATCCTTGACATTTACCAGGTTGGCAACTCCCTGATTATCACCCGGGAAAAATCATTGGTCAGCGAACTGGCAAACGAATTTAATAACGCCCTCTCTGAAGCCAAACTGGATCTCAATGATCTGTTGTGCGAACTACGGGAAAACAGTCACGAATATGAAGCAGATTAAAACTTTCCTCGATAGCAGTGTCATTATTGCCGGCCTTGCCTCTAAAACAGGCGGCTCCCATAAAATCCTGTTGATGGCAGAATATAAGATTATCATTCCCCTTATTTCTGAAGTGGTTGTTCAGGAAACGTTAAACAACATAAAGAAGAAAATGCCACGGCAGTACAGTCTTTTTTACGTTTTATTTAAGAAGCTGCCCTTTATGTTAATTGACCAATCAGAAAATGACAGCAAATTAGCGCTGAGCATGATCAACGATAAAGATGCTCCCATTCTGGCTGCCGCCATGACCGGGAAAGCTGAATGGTTGCTAAGCCTGGATCGCCATTTTTTAGAACCGGAGCTGACCGCATTGGCCAAAATGAATATCGGCACCCCGGGCGATTTTATTCAAAAAGTTTTTTCTTAAGGCAAAAAGCAAGCAGCACGCGGGTTTGCCGCGTGCTGCCCAGGGCGATAATATTAACCTGTAAAACCTTAAACTATCACAACTGACTCAAGTAAATAACTTGATGACTTTCTACACAGTGTTGATTATCACACAGTGTTGTAAAAAGAGGGGTAGAGAAGCACGCTTAGTTGCGTGCTTCTCCTTTATCTCCAATCAGTTGTCTCTTAATCTATGGGGTTAATAGCCTTTCAAGATATTGGTGTGCCTAGTCGCTGGCTACTACCGCAACTGAAGGTGACGCTGTTTGGGTTGCAAAGGTAGTTACTTTAACCGTTACCGTGTTATTGGTCGCTGCCTCCAAGGTCAGGCCGGAAATAGTCACAACCGTATCGCTGGTCCGTGTGAAATGACTTGCAGGCAGTGCTGACAGATAAGAAGCATTAGTACCGACAAAGTCAAAATCACCAGCTGAAATCGGTCCTGCTTTGAAGGTGCCTCCGGTAAGAGTAATGGTCACTTTCTTATTAGTCGCTTTAGTTTCGTATGCCGGTGATGTAACTGCATCTCTGGTGCTGGCTGAACCAATTACTGAAGGGGCCCGCACCGCCATGGCAGAAGGATTAACAGTTATCTGGTTATTACCCGCCGCAACTAAGTTTAATCCGGTAACAATTACCACTCTATCACTGGCCCGTGTAAAAGTTTTACCAGCAAACTTAGCATGATTGTCGCCTTGAAAGGCAAAATCCGCATTTGTAATCGTTCCTGATCTGAAGATTCCTGGTGCAGTCAGGGTAATGGTTACGGTGTTATTACCGGCTGAAGAGGAGAATGCCACTAGTGTTTGAACTGGTTCTATTTTACTGGCTACCCCTGTCACGGAAGTGGCCTGAGCCGCCATAGCCGAAGGTAAAACGGTTACAGTATTATTTGAATACACACCAAAAGCAGGTGAAGTTGCCTTCAATGTAATAACCACCGTTGTGTTGTTGATCCGCGTAATATTGCCGTTAAGCAACACGGCAGCATTATCACCGCCAAAGGTAATATCGGCTCCAGCAACAATCGGCGCATCCTTAAAGGCTCCTCCGTTCAGGGTAACCCTCACTGTGTTATCACCAAGAACATCAAGAAATTCTGGTGATGTTCTCGCTAATATGGTGGTAGCTGCCCCTGTCACGGAAGTAGCCTGGGTCGCCATGGTCGCTGCTTTAACAGTTACTCTATTATTGGTATCCGCCACTATACCCGCCAGACCAGTAATGGTCACGACTGTATCGCTGGTCCGCGTAAAAGAACCGGCAGCCAGCAACGCAGCAT
>CAYGHB010000113.1:0-5869 GCA_964349375.1 uncultured Syntrophomonadaceae bacterium
TCTTTTTTCAGGTCTTCCAGTAAATCCTGTCGTCCGGAACGCTCATAATCGCCTATTGATTCCTGTCTTCTTTTCACTTCGCGGGTCAGAATTGCCAGCTCTTCATCGGCATCCAGCGCCTCTCTTTTGGCAATAGCGCCATTTTGCAACTCAGAACGCAGCATCCTGATTACCGTAAGTCTGAAGCGATCCTTCGCTTTTGTTGCCTCATTCTGATCGGCAATCAGTCTTTCGTTAAGCATTTCTCCAGACATGAAAAGAACACCCCCGCTAATAGCTAACGGCGTCTTTTACGCGCAGCTTCAGATTTTTTCTTGCGGCGCACACTCGGTTTTTCGTAATGCTCGCGACGGCGCGCATCTGATAAAATCCCTGAACGGGCACATTGCTTTTTAAATCTCTTCAGAGCCTTGTCCAGGGTCTCATTTTTTCCGATTTTAACCTCTGTCATACTTCTTCCCCCCTCTCCAGAAACCAGCAACCCGGGTATGGAGTGTCAACATACTTATACTTCCTTACCCTTAGCGATGGTTTGCAGCAAAGGTCTGCCTCCCAGGAGGTGGAGGTGAAGGTGAAAAACAATCTGGCCTGCATCGGGTCCGCAGTTAATAACAATGCGGTAACCTTTCTTGTCGATCTTAAAAGCACGAGCCATTTCGTTAGCCACTGTATGCATGTGACCAACCAGAGACTCATCTTCTTTTCCCATATCGAGCAGACTCGGGATATGCTTGCGCGGCACGATCAGAATGTGAACAGGGGCAGCTGGGTTGATATCCTTGAAAGCGACAACCTGGTCGTCAGCATAAACAACATCAGCGTCAAGCTCCCGGTTAATGATCTTGCAAAAGATACAATCAGCAGACATATCGATTCCTCCTGAGCGGTATTATAACATAGCCGCCAAACCTTGAGAAGCAAACTGATAATTATTGAGCGACTTTGAATTTACTTCGCTTTCTGATAAGCTTTTACCTTTAAAAGTCAAAAGTTTTTACAGCATACCATCTATCCGCTATAATAAAATGGATGGTTTAAAGCGAAAGCGAGGTTTTAGAGAGCTTTGGAAATCGACATTCAGGAAGCGCTTAACCGTAAGGACTTGCTTTTTGTCGATGTCCGCTCTCCCGGCGAGCATGCCGAGTCATCTATTCCCGGCTCGATCAATATTCCGCTTTTCAGCGACAGCGAGCATCACCAGCTCGGCACGATCTATCACCTCTACGACGAGAATGAAGCCCGCAGCCTGGCCTTAGAATTTGTTTCCCCCAAGCTGCCGCAGCTGGTAAAGCAGGTATCCGAAGCCGCAAAGGACCTGATACCACTGCTCTATTGTAAAAGAGGCGGTATGCGCAGTTTAAGTCTTTACCAGGTGCTCTCAATGACCGGTGTTAGAGTGCTGCGCCTGAAAAACGGCTATCGGGGCTACCGTAAACTGGTCAGTGAGCGTCTAAAAAGTTATCGCCTTGATAACAAGCTGTTTATATTGCACGGGCTGACCGGTGTTGGCAAAACAGAACTGCTGCTTAAGTTGGGAAAACGCGGTTACCCGATTATCGATCTGGAAGGGTTGGCCCGCCACCGCGGCTCGGTTTTCGGTTCAGTAGGCCTTGGCCCCCAGCGCAGTCAAAAAGACTTCGACGCGCTTTTATTGCAAAAGCTTGATACCCTAAGCACCGAGCCGCTGATCTTTATTGAAGGCGAAGGTCGGCGGATCGGCAATGTTTACCTGCCGCCTTTTCTGGCCGAAGCCATGAACGAGGGTTACAAGCTGCTTTTAACCGCATCTCTGGAAACAAGAGTTAAGCGTATTTTAGCTATCTATGACCCGCAAACCATGGCCATGGAAAGCAGGCAGGAGCTGGAGGAAGCAATCAAATCGCTTAGAAACCGTTTGGGAAAACAAAAAGCGAACCAGCTGCTGGAGCTGCTGAACACCGGCGATATACGAAGCACTGCAGAGATCCTCTGCCGCGACTATTATGACCGACTCTATAGCGATTCAAGACCGGAAACAGCCATCTTTGATCTTGAAATTGATGCCGAAGATCTTGATCAGGCTGTTAATGATATCATTAAACATCTAAAAACAGTTTTCTGAAAGGAGCGTCTACAAGATGAACACCTATGATGCAGCGCATGCTTTAGCCAAAGCTCTGCGCGAATCGACCGAGTTTAAGGAGTTAAAAGAGGCCCAGGTAAACCTGAAGGCTGACCGCTCAGCCCTGAATATGCTGACTGATTTTCGCAAACTGCAATTTGAGTTGCAAAAACAGCAGCTTTCGGGAATTGAAGTGGCAGAGGAACAAAAAGAAAAAATCGAGAAGCTTTTTGAAGTGATTAGCTTAAACAACCTGGTTAAGAATTTCATGCAATCCGAGTACCGGGTTGCCGTCATGCTGCAGGATGTGCAAAAAGCTATTGGCGAGGCCACCGACGAAATTTTTGATCCGGAGTTGCTGGCCCTGCCGCAGGAGGAATCAGGCGAAGAGGAAGCATGATCAAGCCGAAACAGAAAAAATACGCCGCCCTCCTTGTTGACTTGGACGGGACCCTGCTTAATATCGAGCTGGAAAAATTCGTGCTCGCTTATGTAGATGCCCTATCTGACCGCTTCACAGATCTGGTGAAAAAGGAGGATTTTATCCGCCACCTGTTTACTGCCACGGCGCTGATGGTTGAAAACAATGATCCCCTGGTGAACAACGAAAAAGCTTTTTATGAGGTTTTCTGTCCCCTGATCGGTCAGCCGCTGGAAATAATCGAGCCGATAATCGATCACTTCTATCGAACTGACTTTCCGTCCTTAAGCTGCTGGGGCAGCGAACAGCCGGCAGCGAAGGCGGTGGTTGAAACAGCCAAGGCCAAGAAGATTCCGCTGGTGCTGGCTACCAACCCGATATTCCCCGCCACTGCAACCCTGCAGCGCTTGGCCTGGGCCGGCCTGAAAGCGGCAGATTTTGATTTAATCACAACCATGGAGACGATGCATTTCTGTAAACCCAATCCGCAGTACTATCTTGAAATTGCCGGTAAAATCAGCTGCCCGCCCGAACGCTGCCTGATGGCCGGTAACGACACCTTAGAAGACCTGGTTGCCGCCGAGGTGGGGATGGACACTTTCCTGGTTGATGACTATATATTGCACCGCACGGGCACTGATTTTACCTGCGACTACCGGGGCAGTCTGGAAGATTATTTAGCCTTCGTCAGAATGCTGGACTAATTGTTACTCTGGTAAAATGATTCTTAAAAGAACTTTAAGCGGCCGGTTTTATCCCGGCCGTTTTTTCTGTAACTTTTATCTTTTGTGCACCGCTATCGCTTTGATGTGCGGCCCGTCGATGCTTTCCAGGCGGGCGTTAATTAATTTGCCACGCCAGTGCCTGTTTTTATTACCGGAGTAGATTCGCACCCGCAGGTAATGCGGCGTGAACCCTTCCCCGTAAATCCCAGGCGCCACTTTTTCCACCAAGACCGGCTGCACGGTGCCAAGAAACCTCTGACGGTAAGCAACTGCCATCTCTTCGCCCAGTCTGATCAGCTCTTTACTGCGCTGATCCTTAATCTCCCTGGGTAACTGGCCGGGCAGCTCAGCAGCCGGAGTTCCCGGACGGGGAGAATATTTAAAGACGTGCAGGCGGCTAAAGCCGATCTCTTCGATCAGTTTCATACTGCGGCGGTGATGGCGCTCCGTCTCACCGGGGAAACCAACGATCAGATCGCTGCTGAGCGATAAACCAGGAATCTCCTGTTTGAGCAGTTTGGCCAGGTATAAAAATTCAACAGGCTCATAAGGCCGGTTCATCAGCCGTAAAATCTCCCCGTCACCGCTTTGCAGGGGGATATGCAGGTGTGGACAGACTATTTGGGAAGTGGCAATCTGATCAATCAACTCGCTGGTAACATCTGAGGGTTCAATGGAACTGAGACGCAGGCGCAGCAGGTCTGGCAGCTCTTCCAGACGGCCAAGCAACCCTGCCAGGCTTACATCCTTCAGGTCTTCCCCGTACAGGCCTAAGTGCACTCCGGTCAACACAATCTCCCGGCACCCGGAGGCTGTCAAAGTCTCAACCCGCTCGCTAACCGCCTCCGGCGGCATGCTGCGCAAGGGGCCTCTCACCTGCGGCACGATACAGTAAGTACAGCTCTGGTTGCAGCCTTCCTGGATCTTAACAAAACCCCTGGTCCTGCCCCGGCGGGGTGCGGGAGGCAGCAGTTCAAAAGATTCACCGGGCTGGTGCTTACCTACCAGGTCGAGCACCGATCCCTTGTTCAGGGTTTCAATGATCCGGGGCAGGTTCTCCCGCTCCCGGTTTCCAATCAAAAGGTCGACCTGATCCATCTGTCTGATCTGGTCCGGAGCTCCCTGGGTGTAGCAGCCGGTAGCCACGATTAAAGCTTCCGGCGAACGGCGCCGGGCCCTGCGAATGGCCTTGCGCGATTTATGATCACTTTCGCCGGTAACGGTGCAAGTGTTGATCACATAAACATCGGCCTGATCTTCAAACCCGGTGATCCGGTAGCCGGCCTGCTCGAAAAGAGCTTGCAGCGACTCGGTTTCGCAGTAGTTAACTTTGCAACCGAGGGTGTAGAATGCTGCTTTCTTCTTCAAGGTTACCCTTCTTTCCGGGCCAAATCGCCCCAGGCCGCCTGAACCAGGGTAATAGCGGACGCCGCGGCTGTATCACTGCGCAGGATCCGCGGGCCGAGGTTGACAGGAACAGCCCCGTTTTGCTTAAGCTCTTCAATTTCATGCGGAGCAAATCCTCCTTCGGGCCCGATCAGCAGAAAAAGAGCCTTGCCTTTAGAGTAGGGCTCTTCTGGTTTTAATGTGGCCAACGGGGTGGCCTGCTCTTCTTCCCAGGGCACAATAATTGGATTTTGTCCTGCTTCCTGAAGGAGCTCAGGTAAAGTGCGAACCGGGTCAACTGTCGGCAGGAAAGCGCGGCGACATTGGGCCGCCGAGGAGCGAACGATGGTGCGCCAACGCTTAAGGCGCTGATCATCTGATTTCTTGCCCGGATGGGGAATTGAACGGGCGGTGATCAAAGGGGCAATTCTGGTCACCCCCAGCTCAGTCGCCTGGCGGATAACCAGATCCATCTTATCTCCTTTTAAGAGGGAAGGGCAAAGGACCAGGTTAAGGGGCGATTCGGTGGAGGGTAATACAGTTTCCAGCTCAACTAAAATCTCCTGCGTTTCAGCCTTAACCACCCGGCCCCGGAGGGCCAGGCCGCGGCCGTCGGCGATCAGCAGTTCTTCTCCGGGTTTGAGACGTAAAACCCGGCCGGCATGCTTTATATCTTCAGCGGCCAGCGCAACAGTAGCGCCGGCCTGCAGCGGGCTGTCTTCCCGAAAAAAGAGATGCATGGTGATCTCCCTCTGTTACCGCATTTTAGCCGCCGCTGAAGGCGTCTTTTAAGTGATCGAAAAAGTTTTTTCTTTCAACTCCGGCTTCTTCACCGCTTAGTTTAGAGTATTCATGCAATAGCTCTTTTTGTTTCCGGTTTAATCGCTTCGGCACCTTGATGCCAACCCTCACCTTAAGGTCGCCCTTGCCGCTGCCGTGCAAATGAGGCATGCCGCGCCCTTTAACGCGGAAAACAGTGCCGTGCTGGGTGCCCTCAGGTACGTGCAAGGGGGCGTTGCCATCTAAAGTGGGAACTTCCATCTCCACTCCCAGAGCCGCCTGGCCAATGCCGATCGAGACATCGAGGTAGAGATCACTGCCCTTGCGCTGGAACTGCTTGTGCGGGCGAATACCTAAAACTACATAAAGATCACCCGCTGGACCACCGCGCAGTCCGGCTTCGCCGCCCCCGCTGACCCGCAGCTTGGTACCCTCTTCAACTCCGGGCGGAATCTT
>CAYGHB010000114.1:0-5841 GCA_964349375.1 uncultured Syntrophomonadaceae bacterium
TACTGGTATAATGTCCGAACCACCCTTGCTCCATTTTGATAAAAGGAGGAATAGCGTTGAAATCAACAGGTATCGTTAGAAAAGTTGACGAACTGGGCCGAGTAGTGATTCCCATTGAATTGCGACGCACATTGGGTATTGAAGTAAAAGATGCCCTCGAAATCTACGTAGATGCAGAAAAAATTATCCTTAAAAAGTACGAACCTGCCTGCCTGTTCTGTGGCAATGCCGACAACGTAAAACATTTCGGTAACCGCTTAGTCTGTCACGAGTGTATTGATAAATTGGCTAAAGACTAAATCAGAGCCCACTTAAGGGGGCGCGGTTTTCCGTGCCCCCTTATTTATGGCAAATCAACCTCTTCAAAGGGAAACTCCCTGATGTGACCGGAGTCGAACAGCTTGACCTGAGCTGTTTTTTTCTTCTTATTTACTTCTGTTACCTGACCATCACCGTTGGTGGTCACAACCCTGTCGCCCGGTCTGGGGATTGCATCGCGGGCGTCTTCATAGGCGCTTGCTTCATAACGCAGACAACACATCAGGCGACCACAGACGCCGGAAATCTTGGTTGGATTGAGAGACAGATTCTGTCCCTTGGCCATCCGGATCGAAACCGGCTCGAAATCCTCAAGAAAAGTAGAGCAGCAGAAGGCCCGGCCGCAGGGGCCGATACCACCCTTTATCTTTGCCTCATCACGCACCCCAATCTGGCGCAACTCAATCCTGGTCTTAAAAATTGATGCCAAATCTTTTACCAGTTCGCGGAAATCAACCCGCTCTTCAGAAGTAAAATAAAAAATGATCTTGTTGCGATCAAAAGTGTATTCAACGGTAACCAACTTCATATCGAGCTTATGTTCAATAATCTTCTCCCGGCAACGGCTGTAGGCATCCTTTTCTTTTTGGCGGTTTTCTTCCACTTTTAGCAGATCAGCTTCGGTTGCCTTGCGAATCACTCTTTTCAGTGGCAAAACCAACTCCTGGTCAGGCAAATCTTTTTCCACTATGACAACCTGGCCAATCTCCTGGCCGCGGGCAGTCTCAACAATAACGTGAGTCAACTGTTCGAGCGGTTCGGACAGCGGTTCAAAATAATATGTCTTACCGGCCGGTTTAAAGCGGATGCCGATCACTTTGGTCATCTAGTTTAACCTCCTTTGCATCAATAGCAGGGTCTTTTCGAGCAGCAGGCGACGGTTGACATTGGTGGCAGCCAGCTCATAAATAGCCTGATTAAGCAGTAAAATGGCCTCTTCGAGATCGCCCGGCATTATTTTTTCAAGCCAGATTAAAGGTTGCTCCCGGGTCTGCAGCCGATCGCCGCTGCGACAGAGATTCTGCATCAGCCCATCCCGGTAAATCATGGCCAGCAACTCCAGCACTGGCAATAAATCTTCTTTTAAGGCCAACTGCTCAGCCCAGCCAAGCAGCTGATGGGCCGAATTTCTGCCGACAGCCAGATTATAGGCCAGAGTTCTCGCTTCTGCAATGCGTTCATCCAGGGAATGATCAGCAACCAGCTCAAGCGCATAACCGGGCAGACCGGAGCTGATGCGGGCCACCAGTGCAGCCTTTTCAGCCGGAATTCCCTTTTCTTTCTCCAGGAGCCCGGCCAGTAATTCTGCGCCCAGGGGCCGCAGGTAATAGCTCTGGCAACGCGAAACAATGGTAGCAGGCAGGAGGCCGGTTTTCTCTGCCAGCAGGATAAAGGTTAAGCCCGCAGGAGGATCTTCTAGTATTTTCAGCAGAGAAGAGGACGCTTCTGCCGTCATTTTATCAGCCTCTTCGATCAGGCAGATCTTTACATTACCAGCCAAATAAAAACTTTCTTTAACAGCCTTAATCTGTTCGGTTTTCAGTTTCTTCCCATCCGGCTTAAGACTGAAATAGCCGGGATTGTTGCCACGATCAAAGCTTAGGCAGGATTGGCATCTTAAGCAGGGATCGGCTTCGGTTCTAATTTGGCACAACAGGGTTTTAGCCAGCAAGCGACCCCAGCTCTTTTTTCCACTGCCGGCCGGACCGCTCAGTAGAACAGCATGGCTGATTTTACCACTATCAAGGGCAGCAGTTAAAAGGCCACGCAGTTCTTCCTGGCCTACCAGGTTTTCAGCTTGTAACAATGGTTAACTGATCCCCACCCTTTTAATTATAGTTCCTGTCTCAAGCCAAACGAGATCGGCGATATCATCAATATTTTTTGTCGCATCAACTACTTTAAAACGATACTCTTCGGCCTGCGCCATCTGCAGATAGCCGTCCCTGACGCGCCGGTGAAAGGATAAGGCTTTACTTTCCATCCGGTCTGCCTGATCAGTGCGTCGGGCGGCAGCATCTTCAGCCTTTAAGTCAAAGAGAAAGGTTAGCGCCGGGGTAATGCCGCGGGCAGCAAAGCGGTTCAGGTCGCGAATGGCTTTTAAATTCGCTCCTCCGCCATAACCCTGGTAAGCAAGGGTCGAGTCGGTGAAACGATCACAGATCACTATTTTCCCTGCAATCAGGGCCGGAATAATCACCTGGCCCGTGAGCTCCGAGCGGGCAGCCATGTAGAGCAGCAGTTCAGCCCCGAGGGAGAGTGAATAGTGGTTACTGAGAATAACCTGCCTGATATCTTCGCCAACTGCGGTGCCACCCGGCTCACGAATCATAACCGGCGTGAGGCCTTCATTAATCAGGTGATCGTGAAGTAAGTCAGCCTGGGTGCTTTTTCCGCAACCGTCAATACCCTCTAAAGTAATCAATAATCCTCGCGATTCAAACACTCCCTGCCTGTGAATCGTTAAAAGCGCTGTGAAGCGAAATACGGCGCATAATAAAAAACGCAGGCCCAGACAGCCTGCGCCGGCGGACCGAATGATCAGCTAAAAGCTGTAATTGGGAGCCTCCTTGGTAATCTGGACCCCATGCGGGTGACTCTCTTTCAGGCCGGCGCCTGATATCCTGATAAAGCGGGTTTTCTGCTGAAGCTCGGCAATCGTTGAAACCCCACAATAGCCCATCCCCGCTTTAAGACCCCCGGCCAACTGGAAGACCATATCCCCCACTGTCCCCCGGAAGGGCACGCGCCCTTCAATCCCTTCGGGAACCAGCTTCTGCTCATGATCCTGAAAATAGCGGTCACGGGATCCTTCTTTCATCGCCCCAAGCGAACCCATGCCCCGGTATACTTTGTAGCTTCGCCCCTGGAATATTTCGAATTCACCGGGGCTCTCTTCCGTGCCGGCTAATAGCGAACCGATCATCACCGTTGATGCTCCTGCAGCCAAAGCCTTGGTAATGTCACCGCTGAATTTAATTCCGCCATCGGCAACCACCGGAACATGATTTTCCCGCCCGGCTTGGGCCGCTTCAAAAATTGCTGTAATCTGGGGGACTCCAATTCCGGCGATCACCCGGGTTGTGCAGATCGAACCGGGCCCGACGCCAACCTTAACCGCATCTGCACCGGCTTTAATCAGATCACGCGCGCCTTCTGCGGTAGCGATATTGCCGCCCATCACATCAATGTCCGGGAAAAGGGCTTTAATCTCCTTAACCGCATCGAGAACCGGTTGTGAATGCCCGTGTGCAGAATCGACCACGATCAGGTCAACTCCCGCCTCGGCAAGAGCCTCGGCCCTGGTAACGGCATCGTGGCCCACGCCGACCGCCGCAGCAGCCAGCAGCCTGCCGTTTAAATCTTTAGAAGCGCGAGGATACTGGATTGTTTTTTCTATATCTTTAATGGTGATCAGTCCTTTAAGGTTGAACTGATCATCGACGATGGGCAGTTTTTCAATTTTATAACGGCGTAAAATCTCCTGGGCTTCTTTGAGAGTGGTGCCAACCGGAGCGGTAACCAGCTGCTCACTGGTCATAGCCTCTGAGATAGGGCGGGAGTAGTCATCTTCAAAACGCAGGTCGCGGTTGGTAATAATACCGACCAGCTTTTCTCCAACTGTAACCGGCACCCCGGAAATCCGGTAGCGTTCCATCAGGGCGGCAGCATCGTTTAAGGTATGTTCCGGCGAAAGGCGGAAAGGATTGGTGATTACTCCATGCTCGGAGCGTTTTACCTTGTCTACTTCCTCCGCCTGCTTTTCGACGGTCATGTTGCGATGGATGACCCCGATCCCGCCTTCGCGGGCGATGGCAATGGCCATGCGCGATTCGGTAACCGTGTCCATCCCCGCTGAGAGCAGGGGCAAATTTAACTTAATATTGCGGCTTAAACGGGTTGCTACGTCAACATCGCGGGGTATTACCCTGGAGTGAGCGGGAACCAGGAGCACATCATCGAAAGTCAGGCCTTCAAAAGAGAACTTGTCATTCTGCAAGATGCTATCCTCCGCGTTGCTCACTGAATTTATTGCCATGATCATAACAAACGCCTAATGCAGTGTCAACCGCAGGCTCTCTGCGTTTAAACCGCTTCACGCCGGAGCAGGATAAGCAGGTTCAGATCAAGAATTTAAGTAATCATAAATATATTTTAGCAGCATGCAAGGAGGATCAGGTGAGATGCCTTTTATCAATGTTCAGGGTGAAAAGACCTACTATGCTGGCGATAACAGCATTGGTGGCAGCCCGGTAATCTTCTGCCATGGTTCCGGAGGCGGTCATCATCACTGGCTCTATCAGCTAAAAAGCCTGCGCGACCCGGTTAACCCGCTGGCCGTCGATCTGCCCGGCCATGGAAGATCCGAAGGCGATGCGCTGAATTCTGTCGCTGCCTATCGCGACTGGTTGCATAACTTCAGCCAGGCTGCCGGTATTGAGAAATTTATCCCGGCCGGTCATTCGCTGGGAGGGGCGATTGCCCTTGATTATGCTATCCACTATCCCGATCACACGTCCGGCCTGATCCTGGTTGGCACCGGCAGCCGTTTGCGGGTTTTGCCTGCCTTTCTTGAGACCTTACGCGAAGGAACGGTACCGCCTGAACTTGCCGATTTTTTGTACAGCCAGGAAGTAGATGAAAAACTGCTCATTAGGGGAAGAGAAGAGATCGCTGCATGCGCCCCCTCTATCTACTATGCAGATTTGAGCGCCTGCGACCAATTTGATATTAGCAGCGAACTTTCCCGGGTCAGTGTTCCTGCCCTGATCATCTGCGGCACTGACGATCGGCTTACTCCTGTAAAATACAGCCGCTTTCTGGCTGACAACATTCCCTGGAGCCGGATTGAAATTATTGAAGGAGCCGGGCATATGGTAATGCTGGAAAAGCCTGATCTGGTCAACAATGCTATTAGAAATTTCGTCGAAGAACTGAACGCCGGCAGCAAAGACCAATAGGCAGTAAGGTTGTAGTCGGCAGAAGAGGAGGAGGAACCATGGAGAAGAAACGAAGCTATTATAATTTAGAAGAAACCCTGAAGCAGGCACAGGATAAATTGGCCGGTCTGGATCCGGCAGAAACAGCGCAAAAATCAGGAACAATCTGGCTGCCTGAGGAGAAGGCTTTACAAGTGATTATGCTCGGGGAAGAATACAGGGTCACTTCTCCTGATGGCCGGGTATGGACCGCTGCTGGAGCAGAGGCTTCAATCTATTTTGCCATCATTATCCTGCACTACCTGGTAACCGCCGATGGAACCCCTTTAACCGGGCGTTTGATCGCCTACCGTCACCTGCCGGGAGGCGATATTTATATTGATCCTTTCAACAAAAGAGCGATTACCCCTTTCCTGAAAACCTTTGGCGAGAAACCTGAAGATTTTGCCCGGGCGGCTGCCGCGCTGGGCGGCACAGAACAGAAAACGAGCGGTATCAGCATGGCAATCACTGTCCTGCCGCGGGTGCCGATCTGTTTTACAATCTGGCCCGGAGACGAAGAAATGCCCGCCTCGGCGAACAT